>CAZWVH010000086.1:0-9366 GCA_964636945.1 uncultured Caulobacterales bacterium
GGCTCGGGCGTGGGCTCCGGTGTTGGAGTTGGCGTCGGTGTGGGTGTGGGGGTTGGAGTTGGTGTCGGCAGCGGCGCTGGCGTGGGCGTTGGACTCGGCGTTGGTGTTGGCGTAGGGGTTGGCGTCGGCGTTGGCGTCGGGTCTGGCGCCGAGGGGATGTTGGTCTGTTCGCCAAGCTCGATACTGTCCAGCAACTCCACAGGGATATATTCAACGCGCAGAGTTTCACGCGTGCAGGCGGCCTCCAGTCCGAGCCATTTGCGCAACAACGGGCTCAAGCATGGATCAAATAGGACAAATTGCGCTGACAACACGAGGATGAACAGCGCATGGGCCAGAGCTGAAATCACCAGCGACATCGGCATGCCTGATCAATTCTCCGCGGCCGTTGAATCCGCAACAAGTCCCGCGCTTAACCCAGCCCCGCGCAGCTCGGCAAGCACGGAAAAAACCGCCTGGTACTGAGCCTGCGCATCACCGCGCACCAAGACCACGCCCATTTCTCCCCCTGCCTCTTCACGCGCCTGGCGGATTTGGTTGACCCGGTCCATGAGCGTCTCGCGCTCAATCTCAGTTTCCTGCAAGAACACGCGACCGTCCGTGGTGATCTGCACCACAAGCGGGTCCTGCGCCACTGGCAGAGAGGGCGAATTGGCGTTGGGCGGATCCACAAGCTCACCCACCGCAATCAGCGGCGCGGACACCATGAACACGATCAACAACACCAGCATCACATCCACAAACGGCGTGACATTGATTTCGGCTCGTGGCCGAAACCGTGCGCGGCCATTGCCCCGCTTTTTGGTGTCGATCATGGCTCCCATCTAGGCGCGCTCCTGGGCGGTACGAGACAGAATGGTGGACAATTCGTCGGCATATCCTTCGATCTGACCTTCAAATTGGGCCAGATCGGACGAAAATTTGTTGTAGAAAATCACTGCTGGCACCGCCGCAACCAGGCCCAACGCGGTGGCGAAAAGCGCCTCGGCAATACCCGGGGCGACCACGGCCAGGTTCACATCGGAGCTGATGGCGATGGAGCGGAAGGAGTTCATAATCCCCCAGACCGTTCCAAACAATCCAATAAATGGCGCCGCCGAGCCGATTGAGGCCAAAATCCCCAATCCGTTTTCCGCCACTGCGATTTCTCGCCGCACCACCAAACCCATCACACGATCGAGCCGCTCGGTCAGACTGAGAATCCCGCCCCCGTCGCGCGCCGCGCCACGTGCGCGGCTTTCACGCCATTCTCTCATGGCCGCTGCAAAAACCCGGCCCATGGGGTCCTTGGGTCGATCACCAATGCTGGACGCCAAATCGTCCAGCGAACGCCCCGCCCAGAACCGCTCCTCAAAGCGGCGCCCTTCGCGGCGCAGCCGTCCGAACAACATTTGCTTGTCCAGCACGATCGCCCACGACCAGACGGAGGCGATGACAAGGATGATCATCACGCCTTTGACCACCAGGCCGGCGCGCATAAACATGTGGGTCAACGTAAAATCCGCCGCTTGAATGGCGGTTACGGCATCACTTTCCATCACTCACCCCTCGCACGCAGCGGCGCTTATTTCGCAGCGCACGCTTTGCGTTTCGCATGTCCTGCGGTTGGAATATGTCGATTTGTGGACAACGCACGGCGTCTCTGGCGCCACGAAACGAACTTCGCAACACCTCCACATTACTGTTCTTGCCCATCGGCGAGGTGCGGCGCAAGCGCTGAGCGCAATGCGCCTGACGCGCGTACCGCTCGACCGTCTGCCGACATGCACGCCACGCTAACTCTTGCGGTGCACAATGGCTCGCCGCCACGCTCAATTCGCTGCCACACTGTGATCCGCGCGCCACGCATTCGCGTGAATTGCGTGCGCACCAGCAATTCATCATCCATTCGCGCTCCGCGATGAAATGTAATATCCATGTGGTGGACAGCAAAGAATAGCGGCGGATCCCAGGCGGCCAGGGCCGCATTTTCCAATCCCATGGCCCGCAGGAACTCCGTGCGCCCGCGTTCAAGGAACTGTAAATACCGAGCGTGATACACAAATCCCGAAAAATCGGTGTCTTCGTAATAGACACGCACAGCCAGTCTGTGTTCATTACCGAGCAATAATGGACGAAGTTCGCCACACCTTGGCCCTAATTCCTTCCCATCGCCGAGTGTCATATTGGCCCAACCTACCAAGAACATGATGAAGAAGGTGATCATGCAGGGTGCGATAGGTCTAGCTCAACACCGTCTCAGAGGGTAAGAGTGCAATGCGGGATGTTGGGAAAATACTGTCGGGACGGCGTCGATCATGGTTGCGTAGCGCCTACTGACCTGGCCAATTGACCTAGTTGTCCTTTAAGGGAGGGCCTCATTTCGGGGACACACACATGAGCACGGTTTTCATCGCTTACGCCAAAGAGGATCAGGAGGCCGTCGCGCCGATCCTTGATGAGCTTCGCCGTTCCGGCCATGACGTATTCGATGGCGGCAAGCCGGCCAGCGACGTCGATGTGGAAGCGGCTGTCGAGATTTCCGACTGCACCATCGTGCTCTGGTCTGGAGCGTCGACAAATGACGAGCCTGTACGGATCGCTGCTCAGGCCGCCAAAGCGGACGGCGTGCTGATCCCGGCGTTTGTCGAAAAGACCTTCCCCGCATTCGGCTACGGCCTGATCAATGGCATTCATTTGGAAGATTGGGGCGGTGATCCCGGCGAAACTGTCTGGCAAGATCTGCTTGCGCGCATTAATGATGTGGCGGGTCCGTTCGTCGCGAAGGGAGCGCCGAACATTCGCAAACCCCAAGCGCCGCCCCCTCCGCCGCCGCGGCGCGACCCAACTCCGGAGCCCGAACCGGCTCCGCCGTCCATTTTTTCCACGCCATCCGAACAACCGCCCGAACCTGAGCAACGCAATTTGCCAGCGCCAATCGAGCCGGAACGACCACAATCCGACCCCGCTCCGCAAGCGCGCACTGGCATTGAACGTCACACGGCAAGTTCAGACCCGGACGCCGCCTCTGTCTCACGTCGTGATGTGAGCCGGCTGGCCCAATTTGGCGCGCCAATTCCGGCTGAACCGCTCGGACGAAAGCCGTCCCTGATGGATCGGATGCTGTCGCGTTCTGGCAAAAAGTCCCAGAATGGGCCGCCGCCGGGACCAACAGTGTTTGACCCCAAGCCTGGGGCAGACAAGCCGGGCGGGTTGAAAAAAAGTCATGCTATCTTAGCCGGCAGCGCCGTGGCGATTGTGGGCGTGGGCCTCGCCGCCAGTCTTTTGATGACCGCTTCGACTGACCAATCGGGCGACGCGATTGTCGACGCCAGCGAAGCCTCGGCTCCGTTAGCGAACGAAACCGCACGCACGGTTTTGGCTGACGAGCGCGCGGATGATGCTGCCTTCGCCGCCGCGCGCAGCGATGATACTCCGGCGGCTTATCGCGCTTATTTGGCGGCGCGGCCGTTTGGACGTCACGCCGATGAAGCGCGTGCGGCCATCGCCAGCAAATTGGAAGCAGAAGAGCGCGCAAGCGCGGCTGTAGCCGCCCCGCCTGAAGCCGTCACGACGCCGGCTGCGCCATCTTCGGACAGCGATATTTCAGCTGATGAGACCGTCGAACCTTCCCGGGAAACCGATATCGTTCGCGAACAGGTCAGCGCGGATGTGGAACGCATGACCGAGGCGCGCCGGATCGCTGAAGAAGCCGAAGAATTGGAGCGTCTGAAAGCGGCCGAGGACCGCTCGTTATGGCAAGCCGCTGAAGAGCTGGACCAGGCTTCGGGATATCGCGCCTATTTGGACACCAGGCCCGATGGCATGTTCGCCGCCGATGCGCGCGCAGCGCTTGCGGATATTGAACGCAAAGCGGCCGAGGCGCGCGAAGCTGAGCTTGAAGCTGAACGGCTGGGCCTGACCTCCGTGGCCGCCGCCGCGGCAAACGGTCCGGAAGAGGACGCGGGAGCCAGTGAAGAGGACGAGTCTGATACGGCGCGCGCCTCAGAAGAGGCTGCGGGTCCGCTGATCACGCCATTCTCCGTCGACCAAATGACCCCCTATGTCGCTCAGGCCGTTTTGGATGCACGGGCTGCACAGACGCAGGCCGAAGCGGCGAGCGCTTTGGCCGAGCAGGCGGCTGTGGGCGCGAGACAAGCGGCACTGGCCGCCGAACGCGGCGATAGTGGCCACCGTGTGCGTTCGGTGCGGAGAGGTAACGTATTGAGCAGTGGCTTAGGCGTCGATGCCTGGTATCGCGGGCAGTGGAGGCGCGGCAAAGACGGACTTGGGTGCGAGAAGGAGAATGTGCCTGAGCTGATCTTGGGTGATGCAGATGTGATCGCCGCATTTTGGGATTTACCCGGTTATTGTGGCGAATGGTCGGATAATGAGCGGTCGGGCCACGGCGCTTATTTCGATATCCGCAGCCGCTACAGCTATAGCGGCGGTTGGTCCAAGGACGTGGCGTCGGGCTTTGCTGTGATCGACAACGCGAAAGTGCCAAGCTCACCCGCTCCCGTCGTCTATTATGGCCAAGTCAGTGAGGGCCGCATGTCCGGCTTTGGCGTCATCGAATACCCGGATGGCCGAAGGTATGAAGGCCGTTTGGCAGACGGGACCGCGCATGGCTATGGAGTCTTGTGGGCGCCAGGCGGCGCGCCCATGGGCGCGGGCCGATGGGTGGAAGGTCGCATCGAAAACGACGAAGAGAACTCCGGCTAATCACCCGTTGTGATTGATGGTCGCCATGTGAGGCCAGTGATCACGGTTTGATCACGGTTTGATCACGGTTCTGGCGTGATGCGGAAAACATCGCCGCCTAATGTGGTGAAATACACTTCGCCCTCAGCGTCTTCGCCAAAGCTGGAGATGTTGGCGATACTGCCGGCGTCCGGCGCAAAATCATCATTGCGCACCGTGAAGCTCGACGCATTCAGCGTCGAGCCCTGTTCCAGGTTGGAGACCGCAACGGACCACACATTGCTTTCGGCGAAATCGGCAAAAATATATTGTCCAACAAGGTCCTCAGCGCCGCCGCGATAGACCACGCCGCCCGTTACTGAGCGTCCGGTCAATTCGTCCGGACCACTTCCCGGCCGACCATATTCTAGCACAGGCGGTGTGAAATTGGGATCATCCGACCCGTTATTGGGCAGCGTTCCCTCCACGTCTGGCCAACCATAATTGGCGCCGGCGTCTTGCGGTCGGCCTAAATCGATCTCCTCACGCTGACCTTGTCCCACATCTCCGATATAAAGGAATCCCGTCACCGAATCGAAACTCGCCCGGTAGGGATTACGTAAACCATACGCCCAAATCTCATCGGCGCCAGCAACGCCAACAAACGGGTTATCTGGGGGGATGGCGTAGGTTTGTCCCCCAGCGGCGCCCAGAACGTCGATCCGCAAAATAGCGCCCAACAGCGTCTCAATATCCTGGCCATTGTCGAACGGGTCGTTTGCCCCGCCCCCATCACCGGATGCGATGTATAGGTAGTCATCGGGACCAAATCCGATCCAGCCGCCATTGTGATTGACGTCGGGTTGATCAAACTCCAGGACGAGTTCTTCCGATAGAGGATCGGCGACGTCGCCGCTGGCTTCATAGCGGCGTATTTCACTGTCGCCGTCCACATTGGTGATGTTGATGTAAAAGGCGTTGTCGCCGGAAAAGTTGGGCGACAGAGCAAAACCGAGCAGGCCTTGTTCATTCTCCGTGCCCAAATCACTGGAAATATCAAGAAAGGGAACGCTCTCAGCCAACCCCGTGGCGGGGTCAAGAATCTCGATATCGCCACGCTGTTCCACGATGAACAACCGCCCCGTGCCATCCCCGCGATCAGCCACAAAGATGGGTCGATCAAAGCCTTGGCCCACGCGCTCCACCGAAAATCCACCCGCCTCGTCGGTGACGGTCACTTCAAGGCTGAGGGTATCCGCATTGGCCCCGTCAGAGACATCTAGCTCCACCAAATACGCATTATTCCCATCATCGTCCGTGGGATTTTCAAAGTCGGGCGCATCCACGAACGCCAACTCGGCAGTGCAGGGATCACATCCAGCCGCGTTATCCACCGGGATCAGGTTAAACGCCGCCGCATCAGCCCCTCCAGAAATGGAAAAACTCACCGCATCGCCGTCGGCGTCACTGGCGGAGGCGACGTAAAAACTGTCGCTGGTGTTCTCTGGAACATCGACATCCATGGCCGACGTGAATTGCGGAGCGCTGTTGGATCCGGTCGGCGTGGGTGTGGGCGAAGGTGTGTCATTGCTCACATCAATGCAGCCAACGGCCAATGCTGCGACCGCGCCGAGCGATACGGTCGACAGGAGATGCGCCCTTTTCATCATGATCTTCCTCGGTTCGCCCCGCCCTGGCTGCCCGCGTCAATCGCTATTCGGTATCACTCGAGTCCGTGAACAGGTCACCCTCTTGGCTCAAGTCTGTACTACGGGCCGGCGTGCGCAAGCCCAAATGTTGGTAGGCCTTCGACATGGCCACTCGACCACGAGGCGTGCGGGCCACAAAGCCTTGCTGAATCAAAAATGGCTCCACCACCTCTTCGAGCGCGTCGCGCGATTCCGCTAAGGCCGCCGCCATGGTGTCCAGGCCCACCGGTCCACCTTCAAAGCTAACGGCGAGCGCCCGCAAATAGCGCCGATCCTGTGCGTCTAGGCCGGTCGTGTCGACTTCAAGCCGCCCCAATGCAGCATCAGCCGCCGCCGCGTCTATGATTGTCAATCCGTCGGATTCGGCAAAGTCGCGCACTCGCCTGAGCAAACGCCCTGCCACACGCGGGGTTCCACGCGCTCGTCGGGCAATCTCTCGGGCGCCGTCCTCGCGCAACGGCGCGCCCAGCTTTCCCGCCCCACGCGAGACAATCTGGGCCAGTTGGTCTTCATCATAAAACTCCAGCCGCACGGGCACGCCGAAACGGTCGCGCAGCGGCGTGGCCAAAAGCCCAGCGCGCGTGGTGGCCCCGATCAATGTGAACGGATTAAGGTCGATTTTCAGCGTGCGCGCGGCCGGGCCCTCGCCGATCACCAGATCGAGCTCGAAGTCCTCCATGGCCGGATAGAGCACTTCTTCCACGGCGGGATGCAAACGGTGAATCTCATCGATGAACAGCACGTCGCGCGGCTCAAGATTTGACAGGATTGCGGCCAAATCCCCCGCCCGCGCCAGAACCGGACCTGACGTCGAGCGAAAATTGACCCCCATTTCCTTGGCGATGATTTGCGCCAACGTGGTTTTGCCCAGTCCTGGCGGGCCGGATAGCAAGACATGGTCCAGAGCCTCATCGCGTCCCGCAGCGGCGCCCACAAACACTTTGAGGTTCGCCACCGCCGCGTCCTGGCCGACGAAATCGGCGAACGACAGCGGGCGCAACGCCTTGTCGCGACCGTCGTCGGCAAGCCGTTCCGAGCTGACTAAACGCTCTGCGGATTCAGCCATGGAGCCTCACGATTGGCGAACTTTGGGCGCGGCAATGTCCAAGCGTGCAGTGCATCGAGCAGACACGCCACATCATGATCGTAGATCGCGGCATGCATGTGCGATGGCCTAATGAATCCCTCATTGGCGGCGTGATCCAAAAACCGTTTCAGATGGTCGTAATAGCCATCCACATTCAAAAACCCGACCGGCTTGCGCCAAAGCTTCAATTGCGTCCCGGTCCAGGTCTCGAACGCCTCGTCCAGCGTACCGAGGCCGCCGGGCAGGATCGCCACCAGATCAGAGCGCGTGAGCATCTCGGCCTTTCGTTCTTCTTGGTTGGCCACAATGTGCAGCGCACTCAGGCCCGAATGCGCGACTTCCTTGCCAGACAGGAAAGTGGGCAGAACACCGATCACCTCCGCCCCGCCTGCAAGCGCCGCATCCGCCGCCACACCCATCAGCCCGACGCTCGCCCCGCCATAGACCATGCGCCAACCGCGCGCGGCGATCTCAGCGCCCATCTGCCGGGCGGCCTCGGTGTAAGCGGGCGATTTGCCCGGGCTGGAGCCGCAAAATACGGCGACGGATTTGGTCATCGACCCAACTCCCTTAGTGCGGCTTTCACCAAATGGCCCACTGGCGCATCCGGCGTGTCAGCATGGGCATTCAGCACGGCTGAGCGCGCGTCAGACTCCACCACACCCAGATTCACCAGCGCCGAGACAGCGTCCTCACGCGGACCGCGGCCATTGGCGGGCTTCACCGCCGAGACACCCGCGCCATTGGCCGCCGACACAAAACTAGCCGGCACACCATAGCGGGTTTGCGGACCAGCCTTACCCTTGAGCTCAGCGACCACGCGCGCGGCCACACGCGGCCCCACTCCCTTGGCCTGAGCCACGGCGTCCTTGTTTTCCGCATTGGCCGCAGCCAACAATTCAGGTGGTTCTAGCGCATCCAAGATGGCCAACGCCACCTTTGCGCCCACGCCCTGGATGGATTGCAAGCGGACAAACCACGCGCGGTCATCCTCGGTGGCGAAACCGTAAAGCCGGATTAAATCCTCGCGCACCACAGTCTCGATGTGCAGCGTCACATCATCGCCGCGCACCGGCATTTTCGCCAGCGTGCGCGCGCCGCACGCCACCACGTAAACCACGCCATTCACATCGACCAGCGCCTCTTCCGCGCCGATCCCGTCCACAACGCCTTTAAGCTTGCCAATCATGTCGTCCCCTCATGCCGCGTTTCAGGCGGGGATGGCGTGATCCACATGATGCACGCTCGTAATCGCCACCGCCAAGGCGTCCGCCGCATCCGCCGTAGCGCGACAGCCTGGCAGCAACATGGCGACCATTGCCGCCACTTGGCCCTTTTCGGCTGCGCCATGACCAACCACCGACTTTTTGACCAGACGCGGGGCAAACTCCTGCACTTCCAGGCCGGCTTCCGCCGCCGCAAGCAAACACGCCGCGCGCGCATGGCCGAGCTTGAGCGCGGAGGCCGCATTCTTGTGGAAAAAGGCGTCCTCGACCGCCACCCACACCGGCGCATGTTCGGAAATGGCGGCGCACACGCCGTTAAACACGCCCTGCAGGCGCTCACACAGCGGCGCCAATGGGTCCGGCGCAATCACGCCGCTGGCGATGTAAATCAGCTTGGTTCCGCGTTGTTCGATCACGCCCCAGCCGCACCGGCGCAAACCTGGGTCCACCCCTAACACGCGCATACCGCCTCCCGCTTACGTTCCAGCTTTGTTCGATACGCCTGTTTGCGGTTTGGGTAAAGGGAGGGGTGGTCTCGGCATGGCGGAGCAGTTCCGCAACAGCGTGAATGCGTAGAGTGCAGTGAACATGGCGAACTGCACCATCTTGCCGAATTTATTGATCCCCCAGCGTTCCGCCATCCACATATCGGACGAGCTAACAAATACATACGTCGCGATAC
>CAZWVH010000087.1:0-9270 GCA_964636945.1 uncultured Caulobacterales bacterium
CGGCGATGGCTACGGCGTGGTGTCCGCGGTGACGGCCGACGGCGTGGCGGCCGCTTCGGTAACTTCAGCTTCAGGGGTGGGCGTGGGTTCTGGTTCGGGTTCTGATTGCCCGCAGGCGGCGACCATCGCAGCCACGGCCACACTGAAGACCAGCGTGCGCCCGGCCGTCTTTGTCGATGATTTCTTGTAATCTTCCATGCCCGATGCTCCCAATCCCGACTGAATTTTGCATGGTGCGGCGAAGATGGTTTTTCGCCAGCGGCGGTGACGTCCGACTGCCAGCCTGAGTGCTAAACAGCCGGACACCGCCATCCTTCGCAGGCCTTACGCCGTCATTTCTTCCAATTCCTTGCCTTTGGTTTCGCGCACTGCGAAGGCCACAAATCCCAAGGAGATCACCGCGCAGATTGCGTAAAACCCATAGGCGCCGACGAGGCCGATCGCTTTGGCGCTCAGCATGATCGGGAAGGTGAGTGTGATGGCGAAATTTGCCGCCCATTGGAAGAACCCGGCAACGGCCAGACCCGATCCACGCAATTGGTTGGGGAACATTTCGCCCAACATCACCCACATCACCGGACCCCATGAGAAATTGAAGAACATGACGTAGCCGAGCGCTGAGACGAGGGCGAGCAGGCCCATATTGGAGGATAAGTCGATGATGTTACCGTCCATGACGGTCTCGACGTCAAACACGCGGCCATTGGCGAAGGTTGTTCCAGCGGGGATCACGTCGCCGGCGAAATAGGCTGTGCCCGTTGAAAACGCGAAGGCGACGAGCGCAAGAGTCACCGCCATGCCCGCTGAGCCGATCAGCAACATGGGCTTGCGGCCGATCTTGTCGATGACCAGCAAGCCAATCACCACCGCGCCGATGCTAAGTGCGCCGGACAGCACGTTCTGTAAAAGAGCGTTGCTCTCTGAGAACCCAGCAGCCTGCCACAGCACCGCGCCATAATAAAATATGACGTTGATGCCGACCAGCTGCTGAAAAACGGCCAAGCCAATGCCGATCCAAACAATGCCCTTGATGACTGCTGGGCCTCCAAAAATGTCGATAATGCTGGGTTTATGGTCTCGCGCGAGCGATTCTTTGATTTCGGCGACTTTGGCGGCGCCGCGCGCTTCACCCGAAATCCGGGCCAGCGTTTTATGGGCTTTTTGCTCGCGATCATGGGCCACGTGAAAGCGTGGACTTTCAGGGATGAACAGCAGAGCAACAAGAAAGATGGTCGCCGGGATCAATTCCATCCAAAACATCCAACGCCATGCTTCATAGCCCAGCATCCATTCATTCACTGCCGAACCCGCCGAGCCGGCGATGAAATAATTACTGAGAAACGCGAGGAACAGCCCGACAATAATCGCTACTTGTTGGATTGATGATAACCGCCCGCGAATCCGCGCCGGAGCCACTTCAGAGATATAAGCCGGCGCCATCACGCTGGCCGCGCCCACAGCGAAGCCGCCCACTACCCGATAGATCACAAATTCCGGCGAGGACTGCGCGATCCCTGATCCCCACGCGCTGACGATAAATAAGACGGCGGCGACCATCATCATACTGCGGCGGCCGAACAAATCGGAGAGCATGCCGGCGAGCGCGGCGCCCATAGCGCAGCCCAACAGCATCGAGGCCACATTGAACCCCGTACCGACGCTGTCGGAATTGAAGGCAATCTGCAGCCCCTCAACGGTGCCGTTGATAACGCCGCTATCGAATCCGAACAGGAAGCCGCCAATGGTGGCGACGATACTGATCAGCAAGACGAAGCCGAAGTCGCCGTCCTGCTTTGCTGGTGTCATGGTGGCTTCTGCCATTGGGCCTCCCCCTATAGTGAGTTGTGTTCTTGTTTAGTTTTGGTCGTGCGCAGTCGATGACGCTCTGAACCCCTCCCAATTCGACAAATACACTGCCAAAAAGATTCCCCGCGCGATAGACAATCAATTGCGAAGGTACAGTGCGCACTCTGCCTGAGTCGAGCCAACCTGTGTTGCCCAAGCGAAGAACGCCTTGGTGGGAATGATCGCTTGCGTTTTTGGGCGACGTCCATGAGTAAGACTCTTTGAAAGTCAATTTGGTTAGCGCTAACATTATTTGTTCTAGGATATTCCTCGAGCGGGCGCCAGATCACTGCTGCGAGCCCGGCGCTAGTCGGAGCGAAAAGGGGAGACTCATGAAGTTTTTTGTCGATACGGCCGATCTTTCAGCCATCACCGAATTGCAGTCGGCCGGACTCATTGATGGGGTCACCACCAACCCGTCCTTGGTCATGAAGTCTGGTGGCGACTTTCAAGAAACGATCAAATCCATCTGCGCGGTTGTGCCTGGCCCCGTGAGCGCCGAGGTCGTCGCCACCAAGACCGAGGACATGCTGCGCGAAGGTCGCATCCTGGCCCAGCTCGCTCCAAACGTGGTGGTCAAAGTGCCCCTGACCTTGGATGGCTTGGCGGCCTGCCGCACCTTTTCCAGTGAAGGCATTAAGACCAATGTGACGCTGTGTTTCTCCGCCGCTCAGGGCTTGCTCGCCGCCAAGGCCGGCGCGACATACATTTCGCCGTTTATTGGCCGGTTGGACGATATTGGCGTTGACGGCATGGGGCTGATTAGTGAGCTACGCACCATCTACGACAATTACGATTTCGAGACTGAGATCCTCGCCGCCTCCATTCGCGGGCCCTTGCACGTGACGCAAAGCGCACTGGCGGGCGCGGATGTGGCCACCGTGCCGCCCGAAATTTTCGCCAAGCTCGTCAGCCATCCGCTCACCGACAAGGGCTTGGACGCCTTTTTGAAAGATTGGGCCAAGACCGGCCAATCGCTGTAGTCTGATACCAAAGCTCAGGGCTGGGATCGTTCGTGTCAGCTCGAAAACCCACAGTGTGAAGGTCACGCAATGGACACCATGACAGACTTAAACGCCAAGCCGGACACGACCGTCGAACCGCAGATGGCGAACGCCATCCGTGCTTTGGCCATGGATGCCGTGCAAGCCGCCAATTCCGGCCATCCAGGATTGCCCATGGGCATGGCCGACGCGGCGACGGTGCTGTTCAATCGCTTTGTCAAAATTGATCCGGCCAACCCCAATTGGCCCGACCGTGACCGGTTCGTGCTCTCGGCCGGGCACGGGTCCATGCTGGTGTACGCCATCCACCATTTGCTGGGCTATGAGGACATGGACCTCGACCAGCTGCGCAATTTCCGCCAGTTGGGCATGCGCACCGCGGGGCATCCCGAATATGGCCACGCCGCGGGCATTGAGACCACCACCGGGCCGCTGGGCCAAGGTTTGGCCAACGCTGTGGGCATGGCGCTGGCTGAGCGGATGATGCAGGCGCGCTTTGACGATCAGCTTGTGGACCATTGGACCTATGTTATCGCAGGCGATGGCTGCCTGATGGAGGGCATTAGCCATGAAGCGATCGACCTGGCGGGCCATCTCCGTCTGGGCCGCTTGATTGTGTTGTTCGACGACAACGAAATCTCGATTGACGGACCGACCTCCTTGGCCACGTCCATGGACCAATCAGCTCGATTTGAAGCTGCCGGTTGGCATGTGGTGCGCGGCGTGGATGGTCATGACCGCGAGGCGGTGGCCGCCGCGATTGAGGCTGCGCGCTCCGATCCACGCCCGTCAATGATCGCGTGCCGCACCCAGATCGGTTTTGGCGCGCCCACAAAGGCGGGCACGAAAGCCGCCCATGGCGCGCCATTGGGCGATGACGAAATCGCCGGTGCGCGCGAAAAACTGGGCTGGCCGCATGCGCCCTTCGACGTGCCGACAGAAATATACGACGCCTGGCGGACAATAGCCGCGCGAGGCGGGGAGCATTTCGCTGCCTGGCGTGATCGGCTCAATGGCCATCATGACCGTGCGCGGTTTGAGGCCTTCCTCAACGGCCCGGACATCACTGGGTTGCGTGCAGCAATCCACGCACACAAACACTCAATGAGCGCTGAAGCGCCCAAAGTCGCCACGCGCAAATCTTCGGAAATGGCGTTGGAAGCCATCAATGCGGCGGTGGAGCAAACCATTGGCGGCTCGGCCGATCTCACCGGATCGAACAACACCAAGACCAGCCAGACGAAACCCGTGACGCGCGATGATTTCTCCGGGCGCTACATCCATTATGGCGTGCGCGAACATGGCATGGCCGCAGCCATGAACGGCATCGCCGTACATGGCGGGTTTGTGCCCTATGGCGGTACGTTTCTGGTGTTCTCGGATTATTGCCGGCCATCGATCCGGCTGGCGGCGCTTATGGGCGTGGGCTCCATTTTTGTGCTCACCCATGACTCCATCGGCTTGGGCGAGGATGGTCCCACCCACCAACCTGTGGAGCATTTGGCGGCCCTGCGCGCAATCCCGAACCTCAACGTGTTCCGTCCCGCTGATGCGGTGGAGGCTGCTGAGGCCTGGGAGCTGGCGATCGCGAACCGCACCACCCCTTCGGTGCTAGCGCTGACGCGGCAAGGACTGCCCACCTTGCGTACGGCGCATGTGGAGGACAATCTCAGCGCGCGCGGCGCTTATGTACTGCGTGATGTGGATGGTGCGCGCGACGTCACGCTCATCGCCACGGGCTCAGAGCTGGAGATCGCGGTGGCGGCCGCTGAACAGCTGGCTAAGGACGGCGTCAACGCCGTGGTGGTCTCTGCGCCCTGCCTGGAGCTGTTTGAGGCCCAGGACGCCGCCTATCGCCATGCGGTGTTGGGGGACGCGCCGCGTGTGGCCGTGGAGGCTGGCCTGCGCGACTGCTGGTGGCGTTGGACAGGCGAGGCGGGGGGCTTTGTCGGTATGACCGGCTTTGGCGCCTCAGGCAAAGGCGAGGCGCTTTACCAACACTTCGGGATTACCGCGGAGGCGGTCGTGGACACCGCAAAGCGCGTGATGACCGACGCCTAGCGCGCAGCCAGGCATTTTCGCTGTAAGGCGGGTTGAGCCGATGAAACGCCCAACTCGCCCTACGCCGCGGTTTAAAGCGCCTCCAGCACCTCAGCCACAATCGGGTGGCGCACAATGTCGCGCTTATCCAGCTTGATCACTCGGGCCGAGGGCGCGGATTTAAGCCGATCGGCCACCTCTTTCAGTCCCGATTGACCTTCGGGCAGGTCGGTTTGATGCGGATCGCCGGTGAGCACCATGGTCGAGCCCCAGCCCAGACGCGTGAGCACCATTTTCAGCTGCGTGTAAGTGCAGTTTTGCGCCTCATCCAACACAACAAAGGCATTGGTGAAGGTGCGCCCGCGCATATAAGCCACCGGGGCGATCTCGATGATCCCTTCGGCCATCAGCGCGCGCACTTTCTTCGGCGACATGCGCTCACCCAGGGCGTCCATGAGTGGACGCAGATAGGGCGCGAGCTTGTCTTCCAGCGCCCCAGGCAGAAAGCCGATTGCCTCACCGGCCTCGACGGCGGGGCGGGTGAGCACGATCCGGCTCACTTTCCCCGCTTCCAGCGCCTCCACGGCCTTGGCGATGGCCAAAAACGTCTTACCCGTCCCGGCTGGCCCGAGGCCCAAGACCAATTGGTTGGCGTCGAGAGCCGTGAGAAAGCGCTTCTGGCCCGCACTTTTGGGGGTGATGTTCTTTTGGAATTTTTGGACCGGCCGGTGCAAATCTTCGCGCCGGACGCCATCCACTGAGTAGAGCTTGGCGACTTTGCCATCTGACAGGGCGACACCTTGGCCTTGCAATTCGGCCTGCAGCATTGCGCGACGGCGTGCGGATCTTTTCGACATGCTCACTCTCCATGGAAAAACACACAAAAAAACCGCAGCTTCGCGCGGAAGCCTGCGGATTTCCGTGATGACGGGGGAGGGAGAGGGACCCGACGGCCGCGCGAGGCGCGTCGGAAGACAGGGGCTGTGCGCCAGTGCAGGTGCGTCTCCGCAATGGAGGCGGCCTCACCATTGTCCCTCCTCATGTTGAGCGGCCCGGTCTCACCGCGCCGCCATCCCCACAATACCCCTGGGGACAGCCTGTGGATAGCCTGTGATTCGTTAACGAATCTTAACCACCCGTGTCATAAGGGTTTTATTTTGGTTTTTATCATGTTTGGAGGCGTCATGCTGTACGCGTTGGACGGAATTTCCCCAGATCTGCCCGCTTCTGGCAATTATTGGGTGGCGCACAGCGCCGTGGTTCTGGGTAAGGTAAAACTGGACGAAGACGCCAGTGTCTGGTTTGGCGCAGTGCTACGTGGAGACAATGAGCTGATCAGTGTGGGACCCCGGTCCAATGTGCAGGACGGCGCCGTTTTGCACACCGATCCCGGTTGCCCGCTCGCGATTGGCGCGGATGTGACCGTGGGCCACCAGGCCATGCTGCATGGCTGCACCATCGGTGATCGATCACTTATCGGCATTGGGGCCACCGTGCTGAACCACGCCAAAATTGGGTCCAATTGCTTGATTGGCGCGCATGCCTTGGTCACAGAAGGCATGGAAATCCCTGACAATTCACTCGTGATGGGCGCGCCGGGAAAGATCAAGCGCACGCTGGACGCTGACATGGAAGAGGTGTTCAAAGCCTCCGCATCACACTACGTGGATAACTGGCGGCGCTATGTTGCGGGCTTGTCGCCGATTGAGGGATAGGGAAAGGCAAGCACGTGTACTCGCATCGCGGACCGCGCGAACCCATCTTCAACAATGCGCCAACTGTGGTCCTTGCTCTGTTGGGAGCCATCATTCTTCTCAGCGCGATCCAGTTCCTGGGCGGCGAGACCCTGCGGGGATGGATCCAATCGCGCACAGCGGTGTATGAGGGTCCGCCTATCAGTGGACTTGGTGGCCCTCAGGCCTATGTCCTTCACGTTTTTTCACATGGCAATTGGAGCCACCTTCTCTTGAATATGTTGGCGGGCTTCGCTTTTGGCGTCCCAGTGGCCCGACGGTTAGGCGAAACGCGAAATGGCGCTATTGCCTTTGTGATTCTATTCTTCGCGAGCGCGGTTGTGGGCGCTCTGACCCAAGTCGTTTTTGACGACATTATGGGCAAGGCTCAATCTGGCTTGATTGGCGCGTCCACAGGCGTGTCAGGCGTACTTGCGGCCGCCATGTATGTCTTGCGAGCGGGATTGGTGGCGCCGTTGCCGTCAATCAGCTCTGACACCTATGTCACAGCCATGGCGCCATGGGTTTTGCTAAATCTTGCGCCAATTGTGATCGGCGCCGTCGCGCCGGGCGCCTTTGGTGATTTGATTGGCGGTATTGCTTGGATGAGCCATCTTGGTGGCATGCTGGCTGGAGCGCTATTGTTTCCATTGCTCGACCGATGGTCCGGCGCCGCCTCGCAAAGGCGGGCGGGGGGATGGCCGTACTAGAATAGTGTTGGGACAAGCATGTAAGATTGTATGGATCGAAATTGCGACAAAACAAAGACTTAGAGCCCAGCAGACGAGTTTAAAACTATTGAGTCAGCGCTAACCCAACACCCGCAACATGTGGCGTATCACAGGCAGCTCGGTGTCCACCGATTGCCGCCCCAACTCGATCAGCTCCTCGGCGCGAGTAAACTCCATCATGCCGATGTGGCCGATATGGGGGATGATGTACGCGTCTGGTGGATCGCCCGCCATGCGCGATCGGCCTAGCCGGTCCATGATTAAATTCAGCGCACCGACCATGACTCCTGTGAGGCCGGGTGTTTTGCCTTGTTTGCCTTCGCCAAACAGCTGCTTCATCACCAGCCGATCGGCGCGAAACTTATTGATCGCGAGGCCTGTGGTGATTTCCTCGCCACTCTCGTCGGTCAGCGCAAAGGGGTCGGGATGATCGCTTTGGGCGAGCATGGAGCCATAGGAAAAGCCATTGAGGCTCACCGCGGCCACCATTCGAGCCCCCAGCGCCCGACAGGCAGACACGGGCACGGGGTTCACCAACGCGCCGTCAATCAGCCAGCGACCTTCAACCTTCACCGGGGCAAATGCCCCTGGCAGCGCGTAAGAGGCGCGCAGGGCCGGCGCGAGCGGACCCTTGCGCAGCCATATCTCGTGGCCCGTGGCGAGCTCGGCCGCGACGGCTATGAATGGCTTGGGCAAGTTCTCAATGCAGACGTCGCCGAGGCTCTCGAGCAGTTTTCTGCCAAGACGCTCCCCAGCCAGCAGCCCGCCAGCCCGCAGTTTAATGTCCAAATAGCCAATCAGGCGACGCCGATTGAGCTGGAGCGCCCATTGCTTGAGCTCATCCAGCTTGCCTGCGACATAACATCCGCCCACCAACGCGCCGATCGAGGAGCCGACCACAATGTCGGGCTCCAAGCCTTCCTCAATCAGCCGTTCAAGCACGCCAATATGGGCCCAACCGCGGGCGACCCCGCCGCCGAGCGCGAGCGCAAAGCTGGGGCGACCCTTCGGCGAATCGTCGTTTGGCAAACAATCAGAATCTTCTTGTATCATGCCCTGGTCATAGTTGTTTTTCATGCCGTCGAACAAGAATGGGACGGGCAAAATCTGGCGCAAAATGTGCAGGTCGAAATTTTTCTTGCGCAATCTGTTTGTGTTTCATATTCTATTAAGCCCCGATGTTTACGCAGGGCTTCTCTCTCGGGTCCAACCGAGAGGCGAGAAGGTGCGGCGCGGATCTAGCGAGCTGTGATTAAAATCAGTGCTCGCTGTGGAAATTCCGCCAAACTGGGGAAAAGGCGTTTGACAGGCGATAAACCGGTCTCTATATCACGCCCCTCGCTGGCAACGAACCTAGTGTTCTCGCCGGAAAATACTTGGCTTTGTCGGGTATTTAGGCTGTTTGACATTGTTGGTTTAAGAAGGGGAAACGCAGGCGGCGGCGATCTCGCGAACGCGCTACGGCGCGCTCAGGTTGTCCGTCTACTGACGTTTCTCGACTCCCGTCGAATCGTGCACACGACGCGCGGTTCGACATTCGTCGAATCATCTGTCTAGGGTGATTCGACTCTCCGTCGACCTGAATATGTCAGTAACGTCCGATCTCGATCGGACATGTCGGACGAACTCAACCTGAGAGTTTGATCCTGGCTCAGAACGAACGCTGGCGGCAGGCCTAATACATGCAAGTCGAACGCCCCGAATGGGGAGTGGCGGACGGGTGAGTAACGCGTGGGAACCTACCCAGGAGTCCGGAACAACCATTGGAAACGATGGCTAATACCGGATACGTCCTGAGGGAGAAAGTTTTTCGCTCTTGGATGGGCCCGCGTTGGATTAGCTAGTTGGTGAGGTAATGGCTCACCAAGGCGACGATCCATAGCTGGTTTGAGAGGATGATCAGCCACACTGGGACTG
>CAZWVH010000088.1:0-9258 GCA_964636945.1 uncultured Caulobacterales bacterium
TACCTGGGACTTGATCGGCGATATGATCACCTTTTGCATCACAATTTCGTCTTCGGGTGGTTCGACTTTAAATAAAAATTTTATACATTAAAAAAATAGACGAAGAATTTTTTGATTAGTATTTGCGCCTTACACCCTCCATCGTTTCGATCAACTGCCATTATGATGGAGATTCGACAACTTGATAGCTTTCGCAAGTGCCACTTCACCCCGGCCTCAATCATTCGCGGCGGGACTGCAGTTCACATCACCAACATGGCCACCCACCAGCCCAAGCCGGCCGCTTACGCTCATGAGCGCGCGATCAGGTGAATCGCTAGAGCATCGGCGCGCCTGGCTCACAGCGTTTCAGAATTCGCTCTCGTTGAGCACGGGCATATGGTCGTCAAGATTGGACCACCACATATAACCGTCAAGGACTTCGTCTTCGAAATACAGAAACAAGAAGGTGCGGCTATAATCTAGTTCAAGGTATGGCGTGGAAAATGCATCGGTGGAGCCGGTTTTGTTGTACTCAATCTTCGTCGTGTCGACCTCGCCGACTTCGAAATAATAGTACCATTGGTCTCGGGGCGCGGCGTCGATCGGATATTGCAATCGCCCTTCACCGGTCGGCTCGCCAAGCGCGGCGCGCACGTCCGCCATGGAGGCCTCGCCCACGGTCAAGGACGACAAGGCCAAATCCACGTCGACGGGGGCTGCGGCGATGAGATGCACTTTTGAGGCGCAGGCGCCAATCAACGCGACGAGAGCAGATACAAGGCCGGTCTTGGCGCGGATCATGGTTCGCCCCCATCCGCACCGTCGCCGCCCGCTTGCAGGAAGCTGTAATCGCTAAACCACAAATAGCCGTCGAACAGGCCGTCGTCGAAATAGACGAACATCATGAAGAGCTGAGTGCGCTCACCTCGCGCTTGAACGGACTCATAGAGCCAGGTTTCGCGTTGCGAGGCGAGTGCGGCGTCGTGATACAGCCCACCGCCGCCATCGGGCCTGCCCAAAGCCGCTAACACTTCGGCCTTGGTGGTTTGTCCGCGCACGAAGCTCTTGAGGGGATCAACCGATTTCACATCACCCGCCCACACAATGGGACGAAGGCTCTCACAGCCCATGCCGGCAAAGCAGATGGCGCCAAGACCAAGGGCTGCGAATGCGGACTGAATTCGGCGGACACGCGTGGCTGTCATCGTCTGAACTCCTCCGGCGCGGGGCCGCTGCCGCCGGAAATTGGCGCTGAGCCGTCAAACCACATGTATCCCGCAACATCTTCGCCCAAGAAGAACACCAGCAGGATCTGTTGATCCATCCGTCCGGCGCCGGAATTCAGACCACGCAGATTGGCCGTGAGATCCTGGTAGAACCATAAATCGTGTTCTTGCTCTGATGTGGGAAAATATGCAGCGCCACGACCGCTGGGCTGTCCCAATGTCAACAGCACGTCGGCCTTGGTTCGGTTTTCGCCGCCCTCCTCAATCCAAGACAATTGCTCGCGCGACAGGCTGATGGCGGTGGCTGCGTTTGGGCCCGACGCACATGCATTCAGCACAAGACACGCGATTGCTATGGCGGAGAGGCGTCCAATCATGGCGCGCGTCCTTCGTGTGAGAGCTGCTCGGCGATCTGATCGCCCAATTTACGACAGGCGCTCGGCAATGAATCGCCGGGCGGAAAGACGTAGGGAAACCATAAGGCGATGCCCGCCCCGCCGTGCGACGTGGCTTCAGCGTCCAATTGCTGGCGTTGTCCGCTGTGTACGTCCATGAGAATGGCGGCGAGCTGGGTGCGGTGATCCCAGTCGGAAAACACCAAGCAGGCGCCAGCTCCCATATTGCCCGCCGCGCCTGCGATGCAGCCCCCCTCGGTTTCGAAGCTGGGCTGCCGTACGCCGCCCACGAACAGCACATAGTCGAGACCCAACTCGTCGCGGACGGATGCAAATTCTGGCGAGGCGGCGAGGCTTTCAAAGAAATCAGGATGCGCGGGAACCGAGGCTGTCGGCAAATCAGCGAACAGCGATTGGTGGAACCTGTCGAAATTGACTTGGCGAACCGCTGTAGCCCGATCGTTCAATCGCTCGCTGATGCACGATGTGATTTCAGCGCTTTCGTCGACTTCGGGTGCGGAGAGGTCGTGGCTGCGCACCATGACGATCATGAGCCCGATGTGGTCCACTTTCACGACAGGGTCGCCGGGTGTTGCACATGCGCAGGCCAACAATGCCATTTGGGCAAGTACTGTGAAGCGGTTGGTCATTGCCTCCCCCCGCATAACGCGAGCCCAATTTTCCCAATGATATCAGTTTTGTGCACTTATGTCATTGGAACACAGGGACTACGAGCAACAAGACCCGCCATGGTCGCGCACGGGTGAAAAATGGAGCGGTTCTCGCGCGTGGACGCGAAGATGCCCCTCGCCAAACTTGCTTCCAGCCCCGACTGGAATTATAAAGACTGGTCTATATACGAGCCGGTTCGGGCTCAACACATTAAGGGAGGCGTCCATGTTCACTCACGTCATGGTCGGAGCTAGCGATCCGCAAAGGTCCATCGCGTTTTATGACGCGGTGTTGGGCGCGTTGGGCCTGCAGGGCCGGCAAATGGGCGATCGCGCGTTTTACGGCGGCGCGGCGGGCATGTTCGGCGTGGGCAAGCCGCGCAATGGCGAGCCGGCCACCTTTGCTAATGGCGGCACGATCGGGTTCGCGGCGGCCGATAAGGACCAAGTGGACGCCTTCCATGCCGCCGGTTTGGCTCATGGCGGGGCGTGCGAGGGTGAGCCCGGAAAGCGCGATGTGGGCTTTGGCGACACCTATGGCGCCTATTTGCGCGACCCGGACGGCAACAAAATCTGCGCCTATTGCTTTTTGAGCTAAGCGGCGCGAAGCCCCCCGCGCACGTGCTTGTCTGTGTGATTGCACAGTGCGATCATTGGATCATGGCGCACGTGTTAATTGGTAATCTCGACGAAGACGGGGTGGCGCGTCTCCAGGCCGCGGCGGCGGCGACCAACCCGTCTTTGGCGCACAATCTGCCCGACCTGGTCACACGTGCGGCAAGGCCCTCCAAGGCGGTGGGGCTGAGCCAAGTGGCGCAAGGCCGTGAGGAGGGCGCGCCGGGCTTGGCTGTGCTCAACCTGTATGACATGCGTGAGAAATTGCCATGACCCCCGTTTCGACCTGGACTGCGTTTGGCGGCACATTGACCGTCTATGACCATGACAGCACGGTGTGCGGCTGTGTCATGCGGTTTGCTGTGTTTGTGCCGCCCCAGGCGGTCCGCGGGCCGGTTCCCGTGGTTTGGTATCTGTCTGGATTGACCTGCACTTGGGCCAATGTGATGGAGAAGGGTGGGGTTTTGCGCGCCGCGGCCGAGCATGGGGTGATCGTGGTTGCGCCCGACACCTCTCCGCGTGGAGACGACGTACCCGACGTTGCCGCCTATGATTTGGGCCAGGGCGCGGGATTTTATCTCACTGCAACCCAGCGGCCATGGTCCGAGCACTATGAGATGGACCGCTACATTTCCCACGAACTGCCGGCGTTGATCCAGGGCTATGTCAACGCCGACATGACCCGCCAAGGCATTTTCGGCCACTCCATGGGCGGACACGGTGCGTTGACGCTCCATTTAAAGAATCCGGACATGTATCGGTCCGTGTCCGCGTTTTCACCCATAGTGGCGCCGAGCCAAGTTCCGTGGGGACAAAAGGCGTTTACGGCCTATTTGGGCGCCGATCGCGCAGACTGGGCGCGCTATGACGCGGCGGAACTCGTCAAGCAGCGCCCGTCGGAGGCCATGATTCTGATCGATCAAGGCGAGGCGGATCAATTCCTCAAACGCGAGCTGAAGCCTGAATTGTTCGAGGCCGCCTGCCGTGCGGCCGGTCAACCGCTCACCCTACGCCATCATCCCGGTTATGATCATAGCTATTATTTCATCGCCACTTTCATGGACGATCATATCGCGCATCATGCCCGGGCCTTAGCGTAATTATTCAGGCTGAGCAGGATCATATGACTGCGGTGAACCAATGGGTGGTGGAGAGAATTCGCGGCTGAACCCAAGCCTCGGCGTACTTTTTTCACGCCACCCACGCCGCCTTAATCGAGGTCGATCTGTGAGCGACCTGACCGAGCGTGAGCCAGACAGCGCGCCTAGACACTATTATTCAGTCAAAATTGAATTTTCAGATCACCAGATACCGCAGTGAACGTATCGACTTTTGTTGATCGTCGGGGCACGGTGAGATTAATCCTTTCAAACGTTGGCGGGCCTCATGCATTCGAAATTCCTTGTGGCAGCAATGCTGTTCTTCACCTTGAACTTTACTGCCTCCGCCCAAGACCAGGGACGCCTGGTTGAGGGGGATTATGCGGTTTTGGATTATCGTGACCGTCCGGAGGCGGAAAACGCCATGGTGCGTGACCGGCTTGAAAATTTATTGCCGGAGCTGATGGACGAAACCGGCATTGACATGTGGCTCGTGATCAATCGCGAGTACGCGGAAGATCCTGTGTATTTCACCTTGGTCCCTCAGCCGTCATTTGCGGCGCGCCGAACCACGATTCTGATGTTCCATCGCCATGGCGACAACCTCGATTTGCTCACGGTCAACCGTTATCCATTGGGCGAGCCTTATGAGGTCGGTTGGGAAGGCGGCGATCTTGACGCCCAATGGCGGGCTCTTGGCAAGCTTATTGTCAAGAAAAACCCAGACAAAATCGGAATCAATGTTTCAGATGACTGGCCGGTGGCGGACGGGCTGACCCATGGGCTTTATCAGCGGCTGGAATCTGTGCTGCCTTCTGAATACCAGGACCGTTTGGTCTCCGCCGAAGACCTTGTGGTGCGCTGGGCGGAAACGCGCAGTGAGCATGAGCTTGAGGTTTATGGCCATGTGGTGAGCCTTGCCCGCATGGTCATTGGCGAGGCGTTTTCCAGTCAGGTGATTACCCCGGGTGTGACGACCACTGATGATGTGGCGTGGTACATCCGCCAGCGGTTTGAGGACCTCAACTTGCCGCCCTGGTTTATGCCCTATGTGAATGTTCAGCGGCCAGGGCTCGCCTGCGAGGAAGATCAGGCGTTTTGCGGGCAAACCGGCGTCATTCGCCGCGGCGATGTGCTGCACACGGATGTGGGCATTTGTTACTTCAAGCTGTGCACCGACACCCAGGAAATGGGCTATGTCTTGCGCCAAGGCGAGGCCGATGTGCCCGAAGACTTAAAAACAGCGCTTGAGGTGGGCAATCGCTGGCAGGATCATTTGACGTCCTCCTTTGAGGTCGGTCGCACTGGCAATGAGGTCCTGGCGCGCACGCGTCGTAGATGTGAGCGCAATGGGCTCATCTGCAGCACCTATACCCATCCGATTGGTTTCTTTGGGCATGCGCCTGGACCCACAATCGGGATGTGGGACAATCAGGGCGACACGCCGATCCGTGGAGATTGGCCGGTTCATGCCAATACCTGTTACGCGATCGAGGGCAATATCAAGGCCCGGGTTCCGGCTTGGGATGACCAATTCGTGCAGATTAAGTTAGAGCAAAGCGCCTGCTATGATGGTGAGACGGTGCACTATCTCGCGGGTCGCCAAACCGAGTGGCATGTGATCGATTAGTCGTATGATCAATTAATCCAGCGACAATTGCCCCAACGCAAGTCGCACGTCGGCGCCTTCGCGCAAGAATGTGGTCAATGGTGGGTGTGGGCCCCGCATTCAATGTTGCCTAAAACAGGCCTCTGTCCCCTCGAGGTTATGGCGTCCGCGTCACTTCAATGGCTCTTGAGCCAGACGCAGAACGAGCGGCGTTGGATGCATTCGCGCCGAAGCATGTTAGGTCTGCCGGCACGATGACTGTTCTCGACACGCTCGCCCCCACCGCCGATGAATTGGCGGCAACCTCCGCCATCGCTGAGCGCGATCCCTTCGTGTTTGTGATAGGGCGCGCGGGCACAGGCAAAACGCGACTGTTACGCATGGTGGCGCAAGCCCCAGACCGGACCGCCGCCATTGTCGCGCCCACGGGTCTCGCCGCCCTCACTGCCGGCGGGCAGACCATACATTCGTTCTTCGGTATTCCGCCCTATGGGGCGGGGCCCAACCGGGACTTCAAACGGCTGCGCCGCCGGGTTTTGCGCAAGCTCGACCTGTTGCTCATCGACGAAATCTCCATGGTGCGCGCCGATTTGCTCGATTCCATCGATTTGGCCTTACGCGCCGCCCACCAGAGCGATGCGCCGTTCGGCGGCGTCCCCATCGCAGCCTTTGGTGATTTCCTGCAACTGCCGCCTGTGGTCACCGGCGCCGATGCCCAAGTGTTGAGCGCACTGGACTATCGCAGCCCATTTGCGTTCGACGCCCATGCACTGCGCGACCTCGACGCAACCTATGTGGAGCTTTCGATCGTGCATCGGCAGGAGGATGAGGCGTTCATCGCTTTGCTCGGGCGTCTGCGGGCGGGCGATCCAGAAGCGGTGGAGGATATCAATGCGCGCTGTTTGCGCCCGCACCGCGACGGCGCCACGCCAGTTCTACTGTGCGCCACCAATCGTCTGGCCGAAGCCTATAATGAGCGCGGCATGGCCGCCCTAGCTGGCGAAGCGGCGACGTTTGAAGGGGCGGCCAGCGAGAAGTTCCAGCGCGATCGCTATCCCGCGCCGCAATTGCTGGCGCTCAAACCGCGGGCGCGCGTGATGGCGGTGCGCAATGATCCTGCCGGACGGTTCGTCAATGGGTCGCTGGGCACAGTGGTCAGTGTGGAGCCAGAGGTGCGCGTGCTGTTCGACGCAGAGCGCGAGGCCGTAACCGTGGAGCCGGCCACCTGGGAGAGCGTGCGCTATGACCTTGAAGGCGACCAGCTTACCACCTCCATTGTCGGCTCGTACAAGCAGCTGCCGCTAACTTTGGCTTGGGCGATCACGATTCACAAAAGCCAGGGCCTGACGCTGGATGATGTGCGCATTGATCTGGGGCGCGGCGCGTTTGCCTCGGGCCAGAGCTATGTGGCGCTGTCGCGCTGTCGCACATTGGAAGGGCTGTCGCTTGCCCGGCCGCTCACGCCCCGCGATTTGATGCTGGACCCAGCACTTGAGCGATTTGCTTAAGGCCAGCCATACGGCGATGGCTCGGTTAGCGCTTTGCATAGTCCAGGTTCGCGCAAGCCTGGCGATCACTTCTTTGTCCCGTGAGATTGTCGAATGACCGATCGCAGGTTAGGAGCAAGACCGTGGCTCAGACTCACGGGAGTGCCCCATGAAAAACGAGAATAAAATCATTCTTTCAGCGGACGAATGGGATGAGATCAACTTTCCTCGACCCTCGGAAACTGAGTTTGATCGGGTCGTGGAGCGGGCCATCTCCCGCCGCGGATTTTTGGGTGGTGTTTTGGCGTTTGGATCAGGGGCCGCCTTGGCGGGCGTCGGCGCTAAAGACGCCTTCGTTGCGCGTGCTCAAGACGAGGTGGCGGGTTTCGAGTTCTTACCGATCCCCACACAGACAGATTTCACTGTGCATGTGCCGGCGGGATATCGCTGGCAGGTCGTCGTGCGGTGGGGCGACGCGTTGTTCGACGGCGTCGAGAACGCATTTGACCATACAACCGGCGGATCGGTGGGCGCGTCGGACAAAGTCTTCGGCGAAAACACGGATGGCATGGAGAGCTTCGACATTGACGGCCGTCAAGTGTTGGCGGTGAACCACGAATACGCCAATCGCAATGTGAATCTTCCGATGACGGACAATGGCTTGCCAGGCAACGCTGAAGACGTGCTCAAAATCCAGAACCTGCAGGGCGTTTCAGTCCTTGAGGTGCGCGAGACGGAGGCTGGTTGGGTCGTCGTGACCGGCAGCCCGTTCAATCGGCGTATCACCCACAATACGCCAATGATGCTCGCTGGGCCCGCCGCAGGACATGCGCTGATGAAAACTGCCGCAGACCCGACGGGCACACAAAGTTTGGGCACCATGAACAATTGCGGCTCGGGCAAAACCCCATGGGGCACGTATTTGACCTGCGAGGAAAATTTCAACGGGTATTTTGGTTCATCGGAGACAACGCAAGATCAAAAACCAATTCAGCCGGCCGAGGGCTATCAGCGCTACGGCATCAGCCCGGGCGGTTGGGGGTATGATTATCACAAATGGGATCAGCGCTTTGACACCGCAATCAATCCGAACGAACCCAACCGGTTTGGCTGGGTGGTGGAGATCGATCCCGCTAAACCTGACAGCACACCGGTGAAACACACTGGCCTTGGTCGTTTCAAACACGAGAACGCCGAGGTCACCCTCGCCAAGGATGGCAGGGTGGTCGTCTATATGGGCGATGATGAACGGGGTGAGTTCCTTTATAAATTTGTTTCGAATGGGACATACACGCCGGGTGGCCCCACCGATGGGCTGCTCGACGACGGCGTGTTGCATGTCGCGAAATTCAATGATGATCAGACCGGTGAGTGGTTGCCCTTAACACCTGAGAGCACTGGCATGGATTTGGCCGAGCTACTGATTTTCGCGCGCAAAGCGGGTTCGGCTGTTGGCGCGACCACCATGGACCGGCCCGAATGGGTCGCGGTCAATCCCAACGTCATCGAAGCCTATTGTTGTCTCACCAATAATCGCAATCGCGGCGTACGGCCGAATGCGGGCGGCGACCCCACTCCTGTCAACGGCCCCAATCCGCGCGCGATGAATAACTACGGCCAGATCGTGCGCTGGCGTCCACATGATGAGGACCACGGCGCGACCACATTCGATTGGGACCTGTATGTGACGTGTGGGAATCCGGCCGTTCACGAGGATGCTAACGCCGGTTCGTCTAACATCAATGCCGGCAATCTCTTCAATTCCCCGGACGGTCTGCAATTCGACAATACGGG
The DNA here is from genome assembly GCA_964636945.1 of uncultured Caulobacterales bacterium. Lineage (GTDB taxonomy): Bacteria > Pseudomonadota > Alphaproteobacteria > Caulobacterales > Maricaulaceae > CAZADA01. The sequence continues at coordinate 8,880 of CAZWVH010000088.1, forward strand.
GCGGGTTTGGATACAAACCGACGGCGATGACAGCAATACCGGCGATTTTGCCGGTATGGGCAACAACCAAATGTTGGCTGGCGACCCTAACAGTGGTGAAATCGCCAGGTTTCTCACCGGCCCTAAGGGTTGTGAGGTTACGGGCCTGACCTGGTCGGCGGATCGACGCACCATGTTTGTGGGCATTCAACATCCTGGAGGCAGTTGGCCGGATGGCGAAGGACTGCCCCGGTCGTCCATCATTGCTGTTAAGCGTGAGGATAATGGCGTGATCGGGTAGTGACCGCTGTGGTCATGGGCTCAAACTTTACGCCGCCATTGACAAGGCGCCAAGCTCACCCCCGGCGAATGGGAGCGCCGCCGCGGCCTGCGCCTGCGC
>CAZWVH010000089.1:0-8674 GCA_964636945.1 uncultured Caulobacterales bacterium
CACGCAGAAATTCTGGACCGAGCGGGTTGCCGCCGAGCCGGATTCAGATTTTCGCCGGTGGATCGAACAGGTCGCGGGCGACCTGGATCCGGATGATCTTGCCCGCCTGAGCGATGGCGCGCGCCGCGCGCAATTGCAGCGCCTCGTGCGGCGTGGTGATGGCGATCCTGCGGTGCGCACGGAGGCCGCCCGCGCATTGGGGCGCATGGGGCTTGTGCCGGAGGATAGCGAGCTGTTGCTCGCTCGCGTGTCCGATCCTGGAGAAGATCTGCCCCTGCGCGCCGCCGCCGCCGTATCGCTCGCCAACGCGCAGGTCGCTGAGGCGCATGGCCCGACCGCAGCGCTGGCGGAGTCAGTCCCCGATGGCGATGAGCCCGAATGTGTCACCGCAGCCATGGCCATCGCCTATGCCCTGGCGCGGGATGGCGCGGAAGCTGAGGACATTGCCGCGCGATTTGGCCCCGTTCTGCGCGCCCACGCCAAATGGGCCGCGGGCCTGCAGCGTACCCCCATGGACACCACTGCGGCGCGTGCGTCTGAGCCGGGCGAGGCCAGCAATCAAATGGTGCGTCTCGCGCCGAGGGAAGCACCATTCCTTATGGGGTCGTCAGACGACCCGGAGGCGTTTCCGGCTGAGAAGCCTCAGCGGGAGGTGACCATCTCGCGCGCATTCGCGCTTGGGCGCTATCCGGTGACGCAGGCTGAGTATCTGGCGTTCACGCGGGCCACAGGTCGCGAACCATTGCGGTACAGCGCCCAGGATCGCTGGCCGGCGATCGAGGTCAACTGGCATGACGCACGGGCCTATTGCGCTTGGCTGAGCGCCATCACCGGCGAGCTCCACCGCCTGCCCACGGAAGCCGAGTGGGAGTATGCCTGCCGCGCTGGGACCACCACGCGGTACTCTTGGGGCGATGAGTTTGACAACGCCAAAGCCAATAGCAATCAGTCCGGGCTGAACCGTCCGTCCAACGTGGGTGAGTATCAGCCCATTGATTGGGGCCTGTGGGACATGCACGGCAACGTATACGAATGGTGCGCCGATCCTTGGCATGAATCCTATGAGGGCGACCCGCCTGAAGACGAGCAGCCTTGGTTGGCCCGAGGCGATTTCACGCGTCGGGTCCTTCGCGGCGGCTCTTGGAACGTCCTACCTCAGTTCCTCCGCTCGGCGAACCGCCTCAGGAACCGACCCGCGGACCGGGACGCCAATATCGGTTTCCGCGTGGCCAGGACCATTTCGCCGTAGGCGAAATGATACTTCACTCTTTTCTCTTTATGTCCCGGCGCAGCCGACGCGGGATGCGCACGAGAGCAGGCCAAATTCGACCTAGCGCCGCTATTGATCCTTGCCGCGATATCACCAGCATACCGATCGCCGTGGGTAGACCTAGCAAGACCAATGACACGTAAAAACGCAACATCAACGCGCGGAAAGCCCTTTGCTAAGGGCAATCCAGGCCGGCCCAAGGGCGCGCGCAACAAAACCACGCAAGCGGTCGAGGCCTTGCTCGATGGCGAGGCGGAGGAGCTCACCCGGTTGGCGATTGAGCGCGCCAAGGCCGGAGACATGGTCGCCTTGAAGCTCTGTATGGAGCGCATCTGCCCACCGCGCAAAGACACGCCCGTGACCCTGTCGCTGCCGGCCATCGACGGCGCGGCCGATCTGCCCGGCGTGCTGATCAGAGTGCTTGATCACGTGGCGGCGGGGAGCATCACGCCCAGCGAGGCCAAAACCATGGCCGAACTGATCGACACCGCCCGCCGGGCGATGGAAAGCGGCGAACTTGCCGAACGCGTGGCTCAATTGGAGGCGCGCCATGGCTAGGCTGGCCGACCGGATCACCCAATTGGAGCGCCGATCCAAGTGTGCGCGATCGCTGGAAGACCTCAGTAACCGCGAGATCAACGAGATGTTGCTCGCATCGGTCGACGCGTGGCTCGCCGAGCCGGATGACGCCAACGCCCCTGATCCTGAGCGCCAAGGGGTCGTCGCGATCCTCCGAGAACCACTGCGGTGCGATGGCGTCAAGGTTAATGGTCGCGATGGTCACGATGATCGCGCTGTATTGCGGCAGTGGCGCACCTGGCTGCTCGACCAACGCCGATCTGAGGCGTGACCGGCCTGGGCCGGCGCATTGCGCGCCTGGAGCGCAAGGCCAACACGGCCAAACGCCTAATCACCATGGATTGGTATGAGGGGCGCGAAACCCACGAGGAGGCCGAGCTGCGTAACTTCGGCCCCGACGGTCCGCCGCCACATGACATCCTGGTTGTCATCCGGCGATTTAAGTCTGAGCCAATGCCGGAGTGAGTGGGTGGGTAATGACCCACTGCGGAACTTGGAGTGTTTACGCTTGAATGGCAGAAACTCGACTATTTGCGACATCGGGTTCGATCTGCTTCGCCGCGTCGATTGTCGAAACGAAAACTGCGGCTTGGCGACGCGCTGTTCTCTAGCTGCTTTCATGGCCTCGACCGTATCACCACCCAGCATTATGCCGCGATCTAGAGGGGCAAGGAAGGTGAGCGAGCATCGCTGTCTTCGCTGTTGTTTGCGCCAGATCTACTGCCGAGTCCCGCCACGAGCTTGACCCACGGCCAGCTTTTGTCACACTATGTTTCAAATTGTTACAGGTTCCAGTGGGCGTAACCGTAGAGCGGCGTCATATGATCCCCTATAGGACCATACTCGCATTACTGGCGAGCATCTTCGTAATTCGCGTCCTTGCGCAGTTCGCCCTGCAGTTCGGAGACATTCCGCTCCTTCCCGGTTTTGAGCACTGGCACAGGGCGACCGTGCCCTATTGGGCGCTTTTCAGTTCGCAGGCGGTCATTCTCGTTTTTATGGGGGCGGCGATTTTCGCTTTGCCCCTCAAAAGGCGACGGCCACGGCTTGGCGCATCTCTTGTCGTGCTGGGCTGGATCTATATGCTGGGCATGCTGGCGCGTCTGGTCATCGGCGCAGCTGAACTGAGCGCCCACGCCTGGTTTGACGGCGCGATATCTACCGCATTCCACTTTGTTTTAGCGGCATTCCTGCTGGTGTTTGGCTCAGCGGTGAAGGGGAGTTGGACCCATACCACACCGAACATCACGCGCTGGCCGCGATATGTCGGATACCCGGTTCTTCTTGTCGGTGGATATGCTCTGTTCAGTTGGCTTGTCGCAACGGGAGCGCCCCTGCTGTTGTCGTCCTATTTGGCTATTTTAGTTGCAGCGTTTGGAATCTTACTTCACGAAACATTCGCCCCCGCGCGCGGTGATTGGCGACCGACACGCCGGGATGTTGCGCGCGACAGCCTGTTTTTGTCGCTTGTTCAGATCACACTGCCCGCCTCGCTAAAGGCGCTCGCACTCGCGGCCATCATCACGGTTGGCGAAACGAACGCTGCGCCCTTGGCCAGCTATTGGCCGCACGACCTACCAATTCTTGTTCAGGTCGCCATCATGATGGTTGGTGCGGAGTTCTTCCGGTACTGGCTGCATCGCGCGATGCACACCCTGGGGCCATTGTGGCGTCTGCATGCGGTGCACCACGCTTCAGACAAGCTTTACACCGTGAATGTCGGGCGCTTTCATCCATTTGATAAAACGCTTCAATTCCTCGGCGACACACTTCCTTTTCTCTTGTTGGGCGTCGGGCCTGAGGTGTTCGCCGCTTATTTCGTCCTCTACGCGCTTAATGGATTTTACCAGCATTCCAACGCAGACATCTGTTTGGGTCCGCTGAACTGGATCATTGCAGGCCCCGAGCTTCATCGTTGGCATCACTCGGCAACCTTGTCGGAAGCTCAATCAAACTATGGCAACAACTTGATTGTCTGGGATGTTGTGTTTGGCACGCGCTTTTTGCCCAAAGAACGAGAGCTTGGGCGTATCGGTATCGAGAACACGCGTTGGCCGAGTGGGTTCTTGGCGCAACTTCTCGCGCCTTTTACAACATCCCCAAACACGCCCGGCCGAGACCATTCTTCATGAACGCTCTCTCCAATCGCGCTATTGATGCATACATGCTGTGGACCGGATGGACGGTGCGCCGCCCTTTTTTGAGCGCCGCGCGACGGGTCAAAGCCACTCAGCACGAATTGCTGAGAACCATCCTCCAACAGAACGCCGATACGACCATAGGTCGTCGTTACGACTTTCGTTCGATCACGTCATTAGAGGTGTATCGAGAGCGCGTTCCAATCCATACTTTTGACGATCTAGCAGATCTCGCGGCCGAGCAACAGAATGGCGTAGCCACGCTCACCGCCAGCGACCCAGTCTACTATGCGCGCACCAGTGGGACGACCGGGCGCAGCAAGGACATCCCGCTGACGAGCCTGGGCCTGGCGCAAATCCGAGATGTTCAAAGGCACTTAGCGTTTTCTCTCTGGAGACGAACCGATTTCATGAAGGGCGCGCTGCTCGCCTTCGCCAGTCCCGCCAATGAGGGGCAGCTAGCCAATGGCAAGGCGTACGGGTCCACCTCGGGCAGCACGTATCGCTCACTATCGCCCATAATCGAGCGAAAATTTGTGATGCCGCGCGCGACGTTCAGCATTGCAGACCCTGAAGATAAATATCGCATCTACGCGCTCGCCGTTCTCTCGCGCGGCGACATCACCGGCGCGGTCGCTGCCAATCCGTCCTCGATCCTGAAGGTGACGACGATCATCCAACATGAGGCGGAGGCGCTCCTTCACGTCTTGCGCGAGGGCGGGGCTGCTCGGTTTTCGCCTGACGCCGAAGCGGTCGCGGCGCTGATCAAACAGCGAGCGGACCAGCGGCGGGTTCGAACGCTCCAAGAGGCGTTGGGTGCTGACCACACTCTCGAGCCTGCGCTTATCTGGCCGCGCCTTTCCGCAATTGCAACCTGGACCGGAGGAAGTTGCGGCACGGCGCTTCAACCGTTGCGCCAGCGTTTGCCGCGGTGCGCGCAAGTGGTCGAGTATGGCTATGGCGCGAGCGAATTTATGGGGACGGCGACAATCGACGCGCGAGCCAATATCTGCCTGCCTTTGCTGACGCACAACGTCTATGAGTTCGTGCGCCGAGAAGACTGGGACGCGGGGCATCCAATTTTCCTTGGATTGCATGAACTGACAGAGGGCGAAGATTATTACATCTTCGCAACCACTCAATCGGGTCTATATCGCTATAATATCAATGATATAGTGCGTGCAACACGTGGAGCCGGGCAATGCCCAGGCCTTCAATTCTTACAGAAAGGTCGTGGGGTTACGAGCATTACTGGCGAGAAGCTTAGCGAGCATCAACTCATCGCTGCCGTGGAAGAAACGCTATCAGCTCAGAACCTAGCAGCGGCGAGCTATCTCGCGCTGGCTGACGAACCGGCGGCGCGCTATGTCGTCTTTTTAGAGATTGAGGGCCGGTTTGATGCTATGCCGCTCGCGGATGCCCTCGACGAACGCCTGCGGGCCCTCAACTCTGAGTACAGCGACAAGCGCGCGAGCGGCCGCCTTGGCCCGGTCGTCGCACGTTGTTGGCGGATGGGAGCCGGCGATCAAGTAAGGCGATGGGCGCTGGAAAAAGCTCCGCGCGACGCTCAGTACAAGCCTGTGCTTCTCGATTACATGCGCAACTGGTCGGATCGCTTGCCAGAGCTTGAACTGGATCGCCTGGCGTCATGACCATCACGGTGCGCATCGGACATTTCGACACCAAGATGCGCACGCGCGTGCGCCATGCCTCCGCGGATCGTGGCGCGACACAGAACGTTATCGTTGAAGTGCGGGACGAACGCGGGCGCACCGGCTATGGCGAGGGCTGCCCGAGAGAGTATGTGACCGGCGAAAGCCAACATTCGGCGTTGGCGTTTCTTACGACCCACGCCGCCGATTGTACAAACGCCGCGGAAACCCTAGCCGGGCTTAAGGCTTGGATTTCGGCCCATGCGTCATTGATTGACGAAAACCCCGCAGCGTTCTGCGCCCTCGAGCTCGCGCTTCTTGACCTTTTAGGCCGACGTGCGAACGTTCCGCTTGAGACGCTTATCGGGGCTCCCCCGATAAACAACTCCGCCCGATACACCGCCGTTCTCAGCGCTTCCGGCCCGCTCAAAACCCGGGTGGTGACGGCGGCGTACCGCCTTTGGGGGTTTGACGATTTCAAGGTCAAAGTTGAAGGGGACCTTCAGCGTGATCGCGATCGCCTCTCAACGCTCCCTTCACGAGTGCGGGTGCGCATTGACGCCAACAATATCTGGCGGGACGCAGGCGGCGCGATTTCCCATTTACATTCGTTAGGGCGCGAGATTTGGGCCGTGGAAGAACCCCTCACCGCGGGCGATGTGGCCGGGATGCAATCTGTCGCCGAAGAGATGGGCGTTCAGATCATCCTCGACGAAAGCCTGACGCGCGTTGATCAGCTCGAGCAGTATCTCGCGAGCCCGCCAATATGGATTGCGAACATACGCGTTTCCAAATGTGGTGGCGTGCTGCGGTCACAGTCGCTGGCGGAACGCTGCGCAGCCTTGGGCTTCGCCACGGTTATTGGCGCGCAGGTGGGCGAAACAAGCCTGCTAACGCGCGCTGCCCTCGCGCTCGGCGGAGGACAGGCGCAGCGGCCGCTCGCTCGAGAGGGAGCGTATGGGCGCATTCTCCTCATCCGTGACCTGGTCACACCTTCCGTTCGGTTCACGCGCGGCGCACGCCTTGATCCATCGCGATTTACTTTCCCCAACTCGCCAGGACTCGGGCTCGATATCGATGCCAAGTCGATCAGTTGGATAGCCTAGCCCTTAACTGCCCACGAGACCGGGGGAAGTCCAGTCGCACATAGACGCCTGAGCATTTGGGCGACGCTGATGTTTATTGTCACACTCGGTTCTGGTTGCGCGTGGATGACGGACGCGGTGGCTCAGCGCTTCTTTTTGCCCAATGATGGCGTGCGGGCGGGCGAATATGCGGTGCGAACTACCCGCGATGCGGTGATGGCAACAAGCGATGGGATCTCGTTGGCGGCCGATGTTCACGCGCCGGTCGGACTTGAGACGACGCCCACAATTCTGGTTAGCATCCCCTTCAACGACACACGACGCAACCGCGTTCGGGCAGACTCGATTGGCCGGTACTGGGCGCGGCGCGGATACACTGTCGTGGTTGAGGGGACCCGCGGTCGATACCGTTCAGGAGGGGAGTTCTACCCGGCTGTCAATGAACGCAGGGACGGCCTTGAAACCATTGCATGGCTCAAGACCCAACCATGGTATGATGGCCGCCTTGCAATGTGGGGCGGCTCGGCCTTCGGCCACACCCAATGGGCGGTCGCCGATCAAGAAGGGCTTGACGCCTTCGCCGTGCAGATCACCTCGACGAGCTATTTCAACACCATCCACCCTGGTGGCGCGTTCGCGCTGGAAAGCGCACTCTATTGGGGTCTTATCAGTCCACCCGAGAAAGACCGCCTCACGACGGGCGAGGAGATCCAATCGGGAGCGGAAGGCTGGCCGGTTGTTGAGGCCGATGACCGCGCGCTGCAGAACGTGGCCTTTTTCGATGACTGGGCGACCGACCGCTCGCCGGACGCCTATTGGCTGGCGATTGACGGTGAAAACCGCGCGCTGACCGTGAAAGCGCCAATTTCAGACCTAACTGACGATGGTCGACCCAATTTTGTCGGTTTGGCAGCCGATACAGATCTCGGTGTCGGGATTGCCTCGGGCGGACTACTCCAACAAACTGGTGAATCTGCAAGTTTCGAAAGCGATCTTCCTGGTTCAATTCTCATGCTAGGGCCAGGTGTTGAGGGTTCTGGCCCAGGCGGAAGCCGCGGCGAAGCTCTCGGTGCGGCTAGGTTTGCTCAGCCCGGCTCTTCATTAGAGGTGAATGTCGGTTTTGGCGGGGGAGTATCGTCAACCAAGACAACCACCAGAATTCTATTTGGCCTCAGTTTGCGAGACAAAAAACTGTATATTTGGCATAGGCAGAAATAAATGCAATTCAAAACTAGTCTTTTTTCTTGGGTAATTTGGTGCCTAATGGTTGGCTTGATATTCATTGGTTTGAATATTTATGATTCCATTCACTCTGGTAGAGACATTGGGGGGTGGATGTTTGTTTTTGCCTATATAATGTTCGGTCTCGGTGTCATGCTCGAAGTAATCAGGCGTATTCGTAAGCGTAGGTGATTTTTGATCGTTTGGTGGTGAGCGGTAAGCGAGGCGTAGACCCCATCGTAGTTTTTGATTACTACTGGACACCCCAAGGATCCGAGACTCTGGGCTACACACCCAACGTGCTGGATCAGTACGACACCATCACCTCTAGCCTCACTCCAACGCTGTCCCCCCAACACGATGCCAACGGCAACCGCATCTGTGACACGGGCTCTGCCGGGGTCTGCGCGCCCGGCGCCTTGCAGACCCTGCATGATGCGGAAAATCGACTCACCCAAGCGACTCGCACCGGCCAGCTGAATGTCACTTATCGCTATGACGCTGACGGACGGCGCGTGGTGAAAGACTTCGCCAGCCCGTCCACCCAGGCCGATGAGCTGCTGGTCCATGCCGGGGACATGGAAATCGCCGAATACACACGGCCCAATGACAGCACGGGCGCATGGACGCTGACCCGGCGCTATGTGCCTGGCGCTGGCGTGGACGATCGCGCGGCCATGATCGATGTGGCGAGCGGGACGACGCACTACTACATCCCCGACCGGCTGG
>CAZWVH010000090.1:0-7944 GCA_964636945.1 uncultured Caulobacterales bacterium
GGTTGAGCACGATGTCCACTGGCGTGCCATCGTCCAAGAACGGCATGTCCTCAATCGGATTGATCTTGGAGATCACGCCCTTATTGCCGTGACGGCCGGCCATTTTGTCACCCGGCTGGAGCTTGCGCTTCACCGCAACGAACACCTTGACCATTTTCATCACGCCCGGCGGCAATTCATCGCCGCGGTAGAGTTTTTCAACCTTGTCGTCGAACCGTTTCTGCAGCCGACGCTTGGAATCTTCGAACTGGGTGTTCAGGGCTTCGATCTCAGACATGGCGGCTTCATCATCGACGCCAATCTTCCACCACAGATCACTATCAAGTTCGTCCAATGACTCGCTGGTGATCGGCCCTTTTTTAAATCCGCGCGGACCGGTGACCGCCGCTTTGCCCAACAGCAATTCGCGCAGGCGCGCATAGATGTTGCGATCCAGGATGGCGGCCTCGTCGTCGCGGTCTTGCGCTAGGCGCTCGATTTCCTCACGCTCAATGGCCATGGCGCGCTCGTCCTTATCCACGCCATGCCGGTTAAACACGCGCACTTCGACCACTGTGCCGCGATCGCCTGGCGGCAAACGCAGGCTGGTGTCACGCACATCTGAGGCCTTTTCACCGAAGATCGCCCGCAAGAGCTTTTCTTCGGGAGTCATGGGGCTTTCGCCCTTCGGCGTCACCTTGCCCACCAGAATATCGCCAGCTTCCACTTCGGCGCCGATGGCCACAATGCCCGCCTCATCGAGATTGCGCAGCGCTTCCTCACCGACATTGGGGATGTCGCGAGAAATCTCTTCGGGGCCCAATTTGGTGTCGCGCGCCATCACCTCAAATTCCTCAATATGGATTGAGGTGAAAACGTCATCACGTACAATGCGCTCGGAAATAAGGATGGAGTCCTCAAAGTTATAGCCGTTCCAGGGCATAAAGGCGACCAGCACATTGCGGCCGAGCGCCAATTCGCCAAGATCGGTGGAGGGACCGTCCGCGATGATATCGCCGGCTTGGATCTCATCGCCCACATAGACCAGCGGACGCTGATTGATACAGGAGTTTTGATTAGAACGCTGGAACTTGCGCAGATTGTAAATGTCCACGCCGGACTTGGTCGGGTCACGTTCATCGGTGGCGCGGATCACGATCCGACGTGCATCGATTTGCTCCACGACACCGGTGCGTTTGGCCACGATGGCTGACCCGGAATCGCGGGCCACCACCGCCTCCATGCCGGTGCCCACCAGCGGTGCGCTGGTTTCGATTAGCGGCACGGCTTGGCGCTGCATGTTCGAGCCCATCAAAGCGCGGTTGGCGTCGTCGTGGCCCAAGAAGGGAATCAGCGCTGCTGCCACAGACACAACTTGTTTGGGGCTCACATCCACATAGTCCACGTCTTCGCGCGGCACCAAGGTCACGTCCCGTTGCGGACCCACGCGACAAGCGAGCAAGTCGTTGACGAAGCGTCCGTTTTCATCGATTGGCGCATTCGCCTGTGCAATGATGTAGCGCGCCTCTTCCATGGCCGACAAATAGCGGACTTCATTGGTGATGACGCCCTCTTCCACCCGACGGTATGGGCTCTCAATAAAACCGTATTTGTTCACCCGGGCGTAGGTCGACAGAGAGTTGATCAGGCCGATGTTCGGGCCTTCTGGCGTCTCAATTGGGCAGATGCGGCCATAGTGCGTGGGGTGCACGTCGCGCACTTCAAAGCCCGAGCGCTCACGCGTCAGTCCACCCGGTCCAAGCGCAGACAAACGGCGCTTATGGGTGATTTCCGACAGCGGGTTGGTTTGGTCCATGAACTGCGAAAGCTGGGACGAGCCAAAAAACTCGCGCACCGCCGCTGCAGCCGGCTTGGCGTTGATCAGGTCCTGGGGCATCACGGTCTCGATATCCACCGAGCCCATGCGCTCCTTAATGGCGCGCTCCATGCGCAACAAACCAACGCGATACTGATTTTCCATCAGCTCGCCCACCGAGCGTACGCGGCGATTGCCAAGATTGTCGATATCGTCAATCTCGCCCTTGCTGTCGCGCAAGTCGACCAAGGTTTGCAACACGGCGATCATGTCCTCAGAGCGCAGCACGCGCACTGTGTCTTCGGCCTCCAGGTTGAGGCGCATATTCATTTTGACCCGGCCGACAGACGACAAGTCATAACGCTCTTCATCGAAGAATAAGCCATTGAACAAGGTTTCGGCGGTTTCCGGCGTGGGGGGCTCGCCCGGACGCATCACCCGATAGATGTCAATCAACGCGCCCTCGCGCGACTCATTCTTGTCGGCCGCCAGCGTATTGCGTATCCATGGACCGCGTGCGGAGATGTCGATATCGAGCACCGGCACATCGGTAAGCTTGGCTTCCTCAATCAACGCCATCACGTCGTCAGTGATCTCGTCGCCGGCTTCAGCGTAAATCTCACCGGTTTCCAAATTGACCAAATCTTCGGAGACAAACCGGCCAATCAACGCCTGGTCTTGGACCAAGATGGTGTTGACGCCTTGCTCAGCCAGCTGCTTTGCCTTGCGCGCCGAAATCTTCACGCCAGCTTGAGCGACGGCTTCGCCTGTGGCCGCATCAATCAAATCTTGTCCGGGTTTTACGCCGCGATATCGGTCCGCCACGAAAGGCACCTGCCATCCCTTGCGGACGCCGCGCGCCATCTTCGCCTTAAACGTGACGGAGGTGTAAAAGGTGGCGAGGATCTGCTCTTTATCCATGCCCAGAGCGTAAAGCACCGTGGTCGCAGGCAGCTTGCGCCGGCGGTCGATGCGCACATGAATGATGTCCTTAGCGTCGAACTCAAAGTCCAGCCAAGACCCGCGATAGGGAATGATGCGCGCGGCAAACAGCAATTTGCCAGACGAGTGGGTTTTGCCGCGGTCATGGTCAAAGAACACGCCAGGGCTGCGGTGCATCTGGCTGACAATGACGCGTTCGGTTCCATTGATGACAAAGGTGCCCTTGTCGGTCATCAGCGGAATGTCGCCCATATAGACGTGCTGTTCCTTGACGTCCTTGATTGACTTCGCGCCGGTTTCTTCCTCCACTTCAAAAACGATCAGCCGCAAGCGCACACGCAGTGGCGCTGCATACGTCATGTCGCGCTGCTGGCATTCTTCAACGTCGAATTTGGGCGGATCAAATTCATACTCGACGAATTCGAGAGTTGCGCGCTCGGAAAAGTCCCAGACAGGGAACACAGACCGGAACACGGCCTGAATACCCTCATTGACCCGTTCAGCGACTGGAGTATCCTTTTGCAGGAATTGCTCGTACGACGAGCGTTGAACCTCGATCAGGTTCGGCATTTCGACCACTTCGGGAATTTTCCCGAACGATGACCGGATCCGTTTTTTACCGGTGTACGACAGAGACATCGCTTCTCCTTTAAGCGCCCGCCCGCGCGCAGGTTAAGACCACTCCATCACGTCGCCGCGGGTAAAACGGCGAAGCGCCCGACCGTATGGCCATGGTCAGGCGACAAACACTTTTAGGCGAGCGCCCGATTGAGCACCCGCCCGCAATGTGAACTGCTACGTACTTTACTTAACTTCGACGGTCGCGCCTGCACCCTCGAGTTTACCCTTTATGTCTTCGGCCTCGTCTTTAGGTACGCCCTCTTTGACAGCTTTGGGCGCGCCTTCCACAAGTTCCTTGGCTTCTTTCAGGCCAAGACCAGTGATGGCCCGGACCTCTTTAATGACGTTGATCTTCTTGTCACCGACGGTGGCGAGGATCACGTCAAACTCAGTTTTCTCTTCAGCCGCAGCTCCACCGCCAGCGTCACCGCCGCCGGCCGCAGGCCCCGCCGCCACAGCGACAGCGGCCGCTTTAATGCCGCGCTCTTCCAGGAAGTCATTCAGTTCTTTGGCTTCCAAAATGGTGAGACCCAAAAGTTCTTCACCAAGCTTTTCAATCTTTGACATCGTAGTTTCCTATGGGTGCGTGATGTGCATGAGGTCCGTCAATCCGCCGGTCAGGCTGCTGCTTGCTCGCCAATCGCCGTAATCGCTCCAGCAAGCGCTTGGCCAGGCGCGGCGAGACGCTGACCCACTTGTGAAGCTTGACCCGTCAGACGGGCCACGATTGTGGCGATCAATTCTTCGCGAGACGGCATTTTCGACAAAGCTTCAACGCCCTTGGCGTCAACCAGCTCACCGTCCATGACGCCGCCAATGAGGACGAGCTTTTCGTTCTCCTTGGCATAAGCCACCATCGCTTTGCTCGCGCCAACCGGATCCTCCGCGTAAGCGATGGCGACCTGTCCAGTGAACAGATCGGACGCCGCTTCGTTAGGAGTGTCCTTCAACGCGATTTTGGCCAGGCGGTTCTTCACCACCTTCAACTGCGCGTTCGACTCACGCAATTTGGCACGCAATGCCGACATTTCCGCGACCGTGAGGCCTGCATAGTGGGTGATCACCACCACGCCCGCCTCTGCGAACAGCCCTCGCAGGTTTTCGACCGCTTCAGCTTTTTGCGCTCGATCCATTGTGGCTCCTCCAAAACGACAACGCGAGACCATCCCGCGCCGCCAACAGGCGTTCATGTGATGCGCCACTCATGAAGGGCGACGCGCCGCATCAACGCGATTGGCCTGCCCCGGGAGCGCGAGGAAACATGGTCAATTCCGCATGCCGCGGGCCTGTCATGCTCATCGTCACCCGTCTGCGTAGGGTCATTACGGATTAAGTCGCCCGCCAATTCGGCCGAGCGACCCCTACGGTCTCGGACAGGATGGAAAGACAACGTCTTCCCGATCCGACTTTCATCGGAATTTAGTAAAGATTGGGTAGATAGACCCCGAAAAGATCAAGGTCAATGGGCAACCGAACATTAATACCCTTTTTTGTCGTTCGGGGAAAGCCACCCAATGCCTTCGTCAACCGCAAGTTCCCCGATTGCGCCTGTGCAATAGTCCTCCAAAACCCTAGGCATAGCTACTCAGACAACGCGTTTGGCGTCACTGGCGCATGGTAAAGCCGAAATGTCCACGACATGGTGTAAGTCGGCTCACGCACACCATGCCGCTCCAACACGCTCGCGACAGCGTCGATGCGCGCCTGGATTTCGGCATTGGGGTTGTAGTCGGGCAACCAGACCCACACAACGCCGCCTCGATTGAGCTCTTGGTTCAATTCATTCAGCTGGGCGTCCGTGAGTGCGCCGCGAGCCGCCATAACGGAAGTGGGCGTGTTGCGCGCATTTGCGGCCATGGCTGCCAGATCCAGTTCCTCAGGCCAACTGACAAAGTCAAACCGGCCCGGTGCAGCCTGCTCCACATGATGGCGCAGCGTGATCATCACAAAGGCGTCAGCATAGACCGTCCCACCCGTGTCGCTACTGCTGGCGATGGCTCCCGCCAATTGCGGCCAGTCAATCCGTTCGCCATGGGGGTTGAGCCTTAATGCAAGGCCAATTGCAGGGATGGCCATCACACAGACCATGACAGCAGCCATGATCAATCGCCACCGCACCGCACGACCAAATGCCAGTATGCTGAACGCACACAAGATCGCCCAACCGATTTGCGCCGGCGCCAACATGCGCGGCTGCAGAATTGCCGATGAACTGATGGCCACTGCCGCAAGGATCACGACTGCCCCAAAGCTCGCTGCGCCAACGGCCAACACGCCTGACACACGGATGTATTCCCGGGCGCGAAACAGTCCGATCACGCCCAATACCGGCCAAGCGCCAAACATCAACGCGCGAAGGAGAAGTTCGACGCGATACGGACGTGTGGTCAGCTCGGCGCCAAAAGCCTCACTGACTGCTGTAGCCAGGTGGAACAATGAATTGTAAGTCAGGTCGGCGTTCGGGTGCGTCTCTGCGATGGCTGTCGTTCGTGTGAGATAGATCCAAATCACGGGCAAAGCGCTCGCCGCCACAAGTCCTCCCGCCACGGATAAGCGCCAGAACACATCAAGCCGGCCGCGGGCGGCCACGATCCACCAGATGGCAGCCGACACCCCGATGCACGCCGCATAAACCAGTCCGACAAAGTGCATCCAAACCGTGAGAACCAGACTCACAGCCAATCCCAGATATGGCCAGATTGATGCGCCTCGCCGGCCAGCGTCAGCGTTTTGCTCGTCTTCAAAGCGACGCATAATGTGAGTGAGACACAACAATGACAACGCGCACATTAGCGTCAGTGGCGCATACATGCGCGCCCACTGCGCCATGATGATTTGCTCATACGCCAGGGCGAAGACCAAAGCAGCCACCACAGCAATCAGTCGCGCGGGCCGTCCCTTCACAACGTTGAACGCAATGGCGTAGACGACAAAAACAGCAACGATACTGGGGATCGCAGCCATCAATCGGTACACGACGACATGATCGCCGAACACATCCGCCCATAATTTGGCGAAGGCGTAAAAAAGCGGCGGATGGAACTCAATCAGGCTCGATTTGAAAAAGATGAAGGCATAGGACGCCTTGGCCAATTCGAGATTGAACACCTCATCCGCGCCAAGCCCGCCATAATCAATGCCAATCAACCGAAACGCCGCGGCGACCAGACCGACGACCGCCAACGGCGCGACGCGCTCTGTGACATTGGCCTTGGCGTGTGGCAAGGACGTGGATCGGCCCGATGGCGGCAATGCGGCGTCACCAGCCGATCCGCGATCCATATCATTCCCCCCTCATTCGCAAATGGCGAGGGATCGTGCTTAGGCGGCGCCCATTGAACGGTCAAGAAACCGGAAACAGCACGCAGCCGGTCTCGCCTGAAGGTTCGGGAAATTGCCGCTGTTGGCGATGAAAGACCCAACAGCGGCCAAACTGGCGAACGCTAACCCGCCGCAGACGCGTCGGCGATGTCGATCCGCACGCCCGGACCCATTGTGGAGCTGATGGCCACCTTGCGCATGTAGGATCCCTTCGCGCCCGAGGGCTTGGCCTTAATCACGGCGCCAAGCAATGCGCGAACATTTTGTTCGAGGGCGTCTTCGCTGAACGAGGCCTTGCCAACGCCAGCATGGACAATGCCGGCCTTCTCGACGCGAAACTCAACAGCGCCGCCTTTGGCATCCTTCACCGCTTGGTCCACATTGGGGGTGACGGTGCCGACTTTGGGATTGGGCATCAAGCCCCGGGGGCCGAGCACTTTGCCCAGCCGTCCCACCAGCGGCATCATGTCAGGCGTCGCAATGACTTTATCAAAGTCCATCCGACCGTTCTGGACCTCTTCCATCAAGTCCTCAGCGCCAACCACATCGGCGCCGGCCTTGCGCGCGGCGTCCGCTTTGTCGCCTTTGGCAAATACCGCGACGCGGACAGTCCGGCCCGTGCCGTTCGGCAGATTGACCACGCCGCGCACCATTTGGTCAGCATGGCGCGGATCCACGCCCAGATTGATCGCAAGCTCGACGGTTTCGTCAAACTTGGCCTTTGCGTTATTCTTCACCAGCTTGACCGCTTCACCCACAGTGTAGAGCTTGTCGCGGTCATAACTCGCGCGCGCCGCCGTGGTCCGTTTTCCCAGTTTCGCCATGACTAACCCTCCACCACGTCGAGACCCATGGACCGCGCCGAGCCCATGATGATTTTGGTCGCCTGATCGAGATCATTGGCGTTGAGATCCTTGAATTTCGCCTCGGCGATTTCACGACACTGGGCCTCAGTGACCTTGCCGGCCACTTCGGTGCCTGGCTTGTGCGCGCCCTTTTGCAGCTTGGCCGCCTTTTTCAAAAAGAAGCTCGCCGGCGGACTCTTGGTTTCGAATGTGAAGGATTTATCCTGATAGACTGTGATGATGGTGGGCACGGGCATGCCCTTTTCCATCTCTTGGGTCTGAGCGTTAAACGCCTTGCAGAATTCCATAATATTGACGCCGCGCTGACCCAGCGCAGGTCCGATCGGCGGGGAGGGATTGGCCGCGCCCGCCGGCACTTGCAGCTTGATATAGCCGTCAATTTTCTTCGCCATGATTCAC
>CAZWVH010000091.1:0-7798 GCA_964636945.1 uncultured Caulobacterales bacterium
AACCGCCGACCCTCTGGGTGTAAACCAGATGCTCTCCCAGCTGAGCTAACCGCCCCAACCTGCATGAAGGACCGCCATCATGCCCGCTTTGATCCACAGGACAAGCCCTTTCGTGCTGCCCGTCCAAAAAGAAAAGCGGAGCCGCGTAAATCCGCCGCTCCGCTCCATTGTTAACAGACTGGCCTTCAACGCCTAATGCGTGGGCCCGTGCCGCGTGGTGTCGTCATCGTCATCCACCGCAGCGGGCGGCAAATTCGCCGAGGTGTCCTCGTCCGTCCATTCGATGGGATGGAGCGAACCGGCGAGCGCATAAGCCAACACTTCGTCAACCAGAGACACCGGAATGATTTCCAGACCGTCTTTCACGTTGTCTGGGATCTCAGTCAAATCCTTTTCATTGTCTTTAGGGATCAGCACAGTGCGAACACCACCGCGCATGGCCGCGAGCAATTTTTCCTTGAGTCCTCCAATGGGCAGCACGCGACCGCGCAACGTCATTTCGCCAGTCATGGCCACATCGCGACGCACCGGCACGCCGGTGAGCACTGACACCATTGCGGTGATCATGGCGATGCCGGCCGATGGACCGTCCTTTGGCGTTGCACCTTCGGGAACATGAACGTGGATGTCCTGTGTCCGGAACACGGTGGGGCGAATGCCAAAGCTCACAGCACGCGCTTGAACAAACGAATTGGCGGCGCTGATCGACTCCTTCATCACATCCTTCAAATTGCCGGTAATGGTCATTTTGCCCTTACCCGGCACGGACACAGCCTCGACGGTGAGGATATCCCCACCCACTTCAGTCCACGCCAATCCATTAACAACGCCGATCTGATCTTGGCGATCGGTGACGCCAAAACGATGACGGCGCACGCCAAGGAAATCTGATAAATTGTCAGATGTGATGTGCACCGCTTCGGAGTCGCTGGTGGCCAATTCACGCACGGCTTTGCGCGCCATTTTGGCGATCTCGCGCTCCAAACTGCGAACCCCGGCTTCGCGGGTGTAATATCGAATGACATCACGAAGCGCATCGTCGGTAATCGACCATTCGTCTTCCGACAAACCATGCTCTTTGGTCTGGTTGTGGAGCAGGTGACGCTTGGCGATCTCCAGCTTTTCATCCTCAGTGTAGCCCGCCAGACGAATGATCTCCATGCGGTCCAGCAATGGCTGCGGCATGTTGAGGGTATTGGCCGTGGTCACGAACATCACGTCGGACAGATCGTAATCCACTTCCAGATAGTGGTCGTTGAAGCTGCTATTTTGGGCAGGATCGAGCACCTCCAACAGGGCGGAGGACGGATCGCCGCGGAAATCGGCGCCCATTTTGTCGATCTCATCCAGCAAGAACAGCGGGTTGGCCGATTTGGCCTTCTTCATGGATTGGATCACCCGACCTGGCATGGAGCCGATATAGGTGCGTCGGTGACCACGAATTTCCGCTTCGTCACGCACGCCGCCCAAACTCACGCGGATGAAGTCACGGCCAGTCGCCCGGGCAATGGATTTGCCCAACGATGTCTTACCGACGCCCGGGGGGCCGACCAGACATAAAATTGGGCCGCGCATTTTTTCGGTGCGCGTTTGTACGGCGAGATAGTCGAGAATGCGTTCCTTGACCTTTTCCAAGCCATAGTGGTCATCATCGAGAATTTGCTCGGCCAGCTTTATGTCGGCGTTGATCGCTTTGCGACGGCCCCACGGCAGTGACAATAGCCAGTCGAGATAATTGCGCACCACAGTGGATTCAGCTGACATTGGGCTCATCTGGCGCAGCTTCTTAAACTCAGCCTCTGCCTTTTGGCGCGCCTCCTTGGACAAGCGGGCGTTTTGGATTCGCTCTTCGAGCTCGGCCAGATCATCGCGACCGTCATCACCTTCACCCAGCTCGCGTTGGATCGCCTTCATCTGCTCGTTCAAATAGTACTCGCGTTGAGTCTTCTCCATTTGGCGCTTGACTCGACCGCGGATTTTTTTCTCCACGTTGAGCACCGAAATCTCGCCCTCAACCAAGGCGTAAACCCGTTCAAGACGGGCCGTGACGTCGATCAACTCAAGCAATTCCTGCTTGTCTTCGATTTTGACCGCCAAATGAGCCGCCACCGAGTCCGCCAGCCGACCGGGCAGCTCGATTTGAGACACGTTCGACAAGACCTCGGGTGAGATTTTGCGATTTAGTTTCACGTAGTTTTCAAATTGCTCAACGATCGCGCGCATCATGCCGCGCGCCTCAGCGCCGCCTTCTTCATCGTCGTCGATGGGCGAAACCGTGGCGCTCATAAAGTTGTCGTGATCGAAAATATCATCAATTTCCGCGCGTTGATCGCCCTCCACCAGCACTTTGACCGTGCCGTCCGGCAATCGCAGCAATTGGAGCACATTGGCCAATACGCCAACGCGATACAGGTCTTCCGACGACGGTTCATCGGTGGATGCGTCCTTTTGGGTGACCAGCAAAATGCGCCGATCGCCACGCATCACTTCTTCAAGGGCCGCAACTGACTTGGCACGTCCCACAAACAGGGGGACGATCATGTGCGGGAAAACCACAATGTCACGCAGAGGCAGCGTGGGGACCGCTACAGCTTTGGACATACTTTACCTCCTTACGCCCAAGGCGGGCGCGGTACGCTAAGTCCGGCGCATGATCGCCGATCCGCGTGTGAATTGGCTCAGCAGTGCAGGATTCGCTGAGCAGTTGATTTAAATGTGGCGCGCACCCCGCCCTCGTTCAAGCGGTGAACGAAGCTGAGCGCGCTAAAAGGCGTGAATAACGCGGTGCGCAATACCGCACACTACGCCTAAGCGCTCGCGCCGCCCGCGCTCCGGTCAGCATAGATCGTCAGCGGCTGAGCCCGTCCGTCCACGACTTCACCATTGACCACAACTTCTTCCACGCCAGTCATGCTTGGCAATTCGAACATGGTCTCCAGCAACACCGCCTCCAAAATGGAGCGCAACCCGCGCGCACCGGTTTTTCGAGCGATGGCGCGGCGCGCAGCAGCGCGCAAAGCGTCGTCGGTGAAGGTGAGGCGCACGTCCTCCATCTCAAACAGCCGTTGATACTGCTTGATCAACGCGTTTTTCGGTTCGGTCAGAATCCGCACCAACGCATCTTCATCAAGGTCCTCAAGCGTGGCGATCACAGGCAGACGGCCAACAAACTCGGGAATGAGCCCGAATTTCAGCAGGTCCTCGGGCTCCACCTCACGTAAAACATCGCCCGTGCGGCGGTCGTCTTCCTCGCGCACATCAGCGCCAAAACCGATGGCCGAGCCTTTGCCGCGCCGCGAAATCACCTTATCCAGCCCCGCAAAGGCGCCTCCGACGATGAACAGTATGTTCGTCGTGTCCAGCTGCAGGAATTCTTGCTGGGGATGCTTCCGTCCCCCCTGGGGCGGCACGGCGGCGACCGTGCCTTCCATGATTTTGAGCAGCGCTTGCTGGACGCCCTCACCCGAAACATCACGGGTGATCGACGGATTGTCGGATTTGCGCGAGATCTTGTCGACCTCGTCGATATAGACGATGCCCCGTTGAGCGCGCTCAACGTTGTAATCAGACGCCTGGAGCAATTTGAGGATAATGTTTTCCACATCCTCACCCACATAACCCGCTTCGGTCAGTGTGGTGGCGTCCGCCATCGTGAACGGGACATCAATAATCCGCGCCAAAGTTTGGGCAAGCAAGGTCTTGCCGCAACCGGTGGGACCAATCAAAAGAATATTAGATTTCGCCAACTCCACATCGGAGTTTTCATTGGCGTGGCTTAGCCGTTTATAGTGATTATGAACCGCCACCGAAAGAACGCGCTTGGCATAGTCCTGGCCGATTACATAGTCGTCGAGCACGTCGCAAATCTCACGAGGCGTCGGAACGCCGTCGCTTGACCGGATCAGCGAAGATTTTGTCTCTTCACGAATAATGTCCATGCACAACTCAACGCATTCATCGCAGATGAAGACCGTTGGGCCGGCAATTAACTTGCGGACCTCGTGCTGGCTCTTGCCACAAAACGAACAGTACAGCGTGCTTTTTCCATCACCACTGGCTTTAGAGGGTGTGTTCGCCATCTTCACTCCCGTTGATCAAGCGTCTTTCGCACGTTGACGCTGACCCCGTTTGTTTTCAACGCACACGCGCGAGACTGACCGACAATCACCTCGCACATGCATTCGATCACGAAGCGGGCGACGTGATCAAGCATTCAAAATCCACCGCTAGCTCTCTGACGCAGCCGCTTCGCGCGCGCTGTAGACATGATCAACGATGCCGAATTCCTTGGCTTCCTCAGCGGACATGAAGAAATCGCGGTCCAAGGTATTTTCGATCTGCTCATAGGGCTGGCCGGTATGGTGCACATAAATGTCATTGAGCCGGCGCTTCACTTTAATGATGTCTTCGGCATGCCGCTCAATATCCGAGGCTTGGCCGCGGAAACCGCCTGACGGCTGGTGCACCATGACTCGCGCATTCGGCAGTGCGATGCGCGAACCTGCAGCGCCGGCGCACAACAAAAGCGAGCCCATGGACGCGGCCTGACCGACACAGACTGTGGAAATGGGCGAGCGGATATACTGCATGGTGTCGTAGATCGACAATCCCGCGGTGACGATGCCGCCCGGGCTATTGATGTACATCGCAATGTCTTTTTTGGGATTCTCCGATTCCAAAAACAGCAATTGCGCAACAATGCTGGTCGCCATTTGATCTTCGACTGGACCAGACACAAAAACGATCCGTTCCTTCAGCAAGCGCGAGAAAATGTCATAGCGCGTTGAGCCCCGCGACGTGACTTCTTCCACCGTTGGAAAAATCCAGCTTGTCGCGGCTTCAATTGGGTCTCTCATCACTGCGTCTTTCCTATTCGCCAGCATTGCGCTGGTCATACTGGGCGGGCAATTTCGACCAGAATGGCGTTGTTTTCGCCGAGCCCGAGTGGGCCAACCTCAATACCAACACCGTGCCGCGAAGCGATCCGCGAAGGCATGCCAGTCCCCTACGCATCGCAAAACGACCACCATCATATTTTTCCGATGACCGGCGAGTGCAAGGGGCAGACTATTCGTCGTCCTTAAACAATTCCTCACGCGGGACATCAATCGTCACCACGTGGGCCAGTTCGAGAATGTAGTCCACGACTTTTTCCTCAAAGATCGGCGCCCGAAGCTGTTGGCGAGCGGTCTCGTTCTTTTGGAAAAGTTCAGCGATCTCACGTTCTTGTCCGGGATAGCGGCGTGCTTCTTGGGCGATGGAGCGCGCCAACTCTTCCTCGGAGACCACAACCTTGGCTTCCCGGCCGATTTCCGCGAGCACAAGGCCTAAGCGCACGCGGCGTTCAGCGATTTTACGATATTCTGCTCGAAGATCGTCCTCAGATTTGTCTTTGTCTTCCGGGGCCAAATCGCCACGCTGCAAGTCTTCGCTGACCTGCTTCCAGATCTGGTTAAACTCGGCGTCAACCATACGCTGCGGCAATTCGAAGCTGTGGTTTTCGTCCAGAACATCCAACAGGCGACGTTTGGCGCGCGCGCGCGATTGCGTACTGTGTTCACGCTCCAGATTGCCGCGAATGGCTTCTCGCAGAGCGGCGATGTCTTCTAGGCCGAGAAGCTGCGCCAGTTCGTCTCCCACTTTCATGGACTTGGGACGTTTGACCTCGCGCACGTCAACGGTGAACTCCGCTTTTTTGCCCTTTAGCTCTTCGCGTGGGTAATCATCGGGGAAAGTCACCTTCACCTTCACTTGATCGTCAGGCTTGGCGTCGATCAATTGCTCTTCAAAACCGGGAATCAAACGACCCGCACCGATCACAATCTCCGCGCCTTCCGCCGTGCCGCCGTCAAACGGCTCGCCGTTCACACGACCGACAAAGTCGCACAACACCGCATCACCTTGTTCCGCCTTCGCCGACAGGCCCTTATCCTCGTAGCTGGTGTGTTGGGCGGCGAGTTCTTCCATGGCCTCAGTGATTTGTTCTTCGGTCACCGGCGCTGACGGCCGTTCGATGGAAATGCCGCTCAGCTCCATCGGCGTGAACTCAGGCATAATTTCCACGGATAGGTTGAACGCCAAATCCTGTTCGCCCTTAGCAACGGTTTCTGCGTCGGAATCCATCTTGATTTCGGGCGGAGACGCGGCGCGCAATCCCTTTTCATCCAGCGCCTTCTGGCTTTCCTCATCGATGGTGTTTTGGAGGATTTCCTCCATCATCGAGCGGCCGAACATCTTCTTAATGTGGCTGGCTGGCACTTTGCCGGGGCGAAAGCCCTTCAAGCGCACCTCTGGCTGGATCTCGGCGATCCGATCGTCCAACCGTTGCGCCAGTGCTGATTGCGGCACAACGACGCGAAATGTGCGGGAGAGACCCTCTGAGGCGGTTTCAGTGACTGTCATAGCGAATCGGGCGTGCTCGAGTTTTGGTGCTGTTGGAAAAGATGTGGAAATGATCCGGGCTTATGTCACGCCGCGACTGGCAACGCAACGGCTGTGCGTACCATGGCGCGCGTGAGATTCAGGCGGGGGCGGCGTTCGGCGTGTCCAGCGCGCTCCATGCGGCCAGTGGCCATAGCGCTAACCTTTTTGAAACACAGCTGGCGCGGCAGAGCTGAAGCCTACAGAATTGGTGCGGTTGGAGGGTAAAACCTTGAACTCAGTGGCTGGCGCCGCGCACGAAGGTCTAAGTTTTCCTTCCGCTTCGCTGCGTGAGGACATGGTGCGGATGGAGGGACTCGAACCCCCACGGGTCTCCCCGCCAGAACCTAAATCTGGTGCGTCTACCAATTTCGCCACATCCGCATGGCCGCAAACCGCGAGGGCATGACATAGAGCGCCAGCCATTGGCGCGCAACACCGCTTGACGATCAGCGGTTCATCCGGTTCTCAATCAACTCGTCCACCACGCCGGGATCGGCCAAGGTTGATGTGTCACCCAAGCGGTCGAAGTCGTTTTCCGCGATTTTGCGCAAGATCCGGCGCATGATCTTGCCCGAGCGAGTCTTGGGTAAGCCTGGCGCCCATTGGATGAGATCGGGCGAGGCGATGGGCCCGATTTCCTGGCGCACCCATTTGACCAATGCGTCGCGCAACGCCTCGGTTGGCTCCTCGCCCGCCAAAAGTGTGACATAGGCGTAAATCCCCTGCCCCTTCAGATCATGCGGATAGCCAACCACCGCCGCCTCGGCGACCTTTTCGTGCGCCACGAGCGCGCTTTCGATCTCCGCTGTTCCCAGACGATGACCGGAGACATTGATCACATCATCCACCCGACCGGTGATCCAATAATAGCCGTCCTCATCGCGCCGGCAGCCGTCACCGGTAAAGTATTTGCCCGGATAGGCGGAGAAATAGGTGTCGACAAAGCGCTGATGATCGCCATACACGGTGCGCATTTGCCCCGGCCAGCTTTGCACGATGACCAGATTGCCCTCGGTGGGTCCGTCCAGCGTTTGTCCGTTGGCGTCGACGATTTCCGGTTTGATCCCAAAGAACGGCCGCGTCGCTGAGCCGGGCTTGAGCACGGTGCCCCCAGGCAGCGGGGTGATCATCGCGCCGCCGGTTTCGGTCTGCCACCACGTGTCGACGATGGGGCAACGCCCCTCACCCACCACCCGGTGATACCACTCCCACGCCTCGGGATTGATCGGTTCGCCCACCGTGCCCAGCACCCGTAGCGACGAGCGCCGTGTTGATTTGACGGGATCCTCGCCATCGCGCATGAGCGCGCGGATGGCAGTGGGCGCAGTGTAGAAGATATTGACCTGGTGTTTATCCACCACTTTCCAAAACCGCG
>CAZWVH010000092.1:0-7765 GCA_964636945.1 uncultured Caulobacterales bacterium
CAGCGTTCCGCCATCCACATATCGGACGAGCTAACAAATACATACGTCGCGATACTGGTCGCCGGCGGCGCGGTATGATCTAGTGCGAGTGCCATATTCTGGGGAGTTGACCATGAAACTGTTGCTGGCGGCGTGCATGGCCGGGGGAGTGATCAGCTCAGGCGGCGCGGCGTGTGCACAGGACGACCAGGCCGAGCCGGAGGCTGTGACCAGCCCAGCGGCGATTCCTGTGGCCACCACCCATGGCCCGTGCGCGTATTCGCTGGAGACTCACGCGTTCATCGGCACGCCCGCCGAACAGGCCCAATGTCTATTGCGTCCGGTGAAACGTTGGGCCGAGCTGGGCGAGCCGCTTGACGAACCGCCCGCCGTGCTGGAGGGCGTGGGCGGCCCGCCGCCCGTCACCATAGCCCAATTTCGCCAGCACCTCGCCGCCATCGGCGTGGACGAGGCCGACTTGGGCGGCTCGCTGGACCACCCGTTGTCTGTCACGGCGGGCGGCTTGCCCGCCCGCTATTTCGTGATCCACGACACCAGCACGCCCAACTACAAGACCGCCCCGTTCCCCGCTGACATTAACGCCGACTCCTGGCGATGGAACGCCCTCGAGGCGCGTTGGGGCGATCGCAAGCCCATCGCCCACGTCTTCACCAGCCGCACCGGCGAATCGCACACCCAGCTGGATTTTGCGAGGCCCTGGCGCGCCACCAAGTTGGAGAGCAAGTTCGCCGGCGCATCCAGCCGCGGGCGCTTTGTGCATGTGGAGAACACCCAGCCTCGGCGCAGTCTGGAGAGCGCGTTCGCCGGCAATGACGCCCTCGCGCCCGATCCGGGGTTCACCGAGCCGCAATACCGCCGTCTGGCGCAGATCTACATCGCCGCGTCCCTGCGCGCCGGCGAGATGTTGATCCCAGCCTACCACGCCGTGCTCGATTCAGGGTTCGAGAACGCCCATGACGATCCGCAAAAATTCGATCTGACCGCTTGGACAGGAATGCTGGAAGAGGAACTCGCCGCCGCCGGGGCGTACGAGACCTAACCTCCGTCACACCACCCGCTCATGGAATTGGCCCGCCTTGCGGTAGCGATAGAGATAGGTCGGGATGATCGCTTCCACCGTGTCGGGCGTGACGCCCAAATCTTGGATGGTTCCCACATCAGCGCTCGATCCCACCACATTGTCGGTGCGCATCAGCTTGACTTGGTCGGGCGTCAAGAACGGCTCCACAAATGGCAGCTTGCCAGTGATCCAGCCGGCATAGGCCATCGTTGTCGCGCCAAACCAGGGCGTGTAAACCAGCATCCGCTCGCGATCGATTTCGCGCATGATCAGCTTGAGCAATTCCTTAAACGTGTAGACCTTTGGTCCGCCGAGCTCATAGGTGCGCCCCGCCGCTTCGGGCTTTTGCAGCGCGGCGACGATCGCATCGGCCACATCCCCGACATACACCGGCTGGTATTGGGTCCTTCCCCCGCCGAACAACAGGGGCAGCGGCGCAAATGGCGGGGTGTAGCGGAACATGTTCGCAAAGCGATTGAAGAACTCATCTTCTGGACCAAACACGATGGACGGCCGGATCACCGTGGCGGCGGGGAACGCCTCGCGGGCATTGGCCTCGCCGGCCGCTTTAGTGCGACCATAAGCCGAGTGTGACTCAGGGTCAGCGCCAATCGCCGACATCTGAACGAACTTGGCCACGCCCGCCTTCGCCGCCTCTTCGGCCACGATCTTTGCGCCATTGGCCTGGATGGCGTTGAACTTCTGCTTACCCGCCTCAAACAAAATGCCCACCAGATTGACCACGCCGTCGGCGTCTTCCACCGCGCGGGCGACGGACTCGCGGTTACGCACATTGGCCTGAGTGAGCTGGACTTGGCCCGGCACGCCCGCCACGCGCAAATCGCCTGACAAATGCGGCCGACGCGTCGCCACGCGCACGCGATAGTCGCGCTTGCACAGCGCGCGCACCAAATATCGCCCCACAAAGCCGGAGCCGCCAAAGATTGTGATCCGTTCGGACGCCATCCCAAGTCCTCGCAAACGCGACTGAATTGCTCTGGAAAGGACTTATGCCGCCAGGAGTTAAACGTCCATGCACAGAAGCTGCGGCTGTTTGGTTGCTGACAGTTTAAGGCCGATCACCAGGCGCGTTCGGACACCACACGCGCACATTGTCAGGTGAGATTTTGCCGTGGCCGGCTTCGACCAGCATGGCGGCGAAATCCTGGCCGTCGACGGTGATATCGCCTAGCCAACGCTCCCAACTGGTACCCACGCCTTGGCGTCCATGGATGGCGGTGAGCTCGACAGTCGCACTCTGCGTCACGCCCCGGGCATAGCCGCGCGCTTCCGCCCCGCGCCAGGCCTCTTCATCGCACTCCGCCCAAGGCCGAGGATCGGGCGCATCCACGCCGCGCACTTGAACCCGCCCGCCTTCGAACCGGAACGTGTCGGCGTTGATGACCTCAACAAACGCGCCAAGCGTGCGCGGATCGGTGGGTGTTTCATCGCCTGATTGTCCGGCGCTGGCATAGAACGCGAACGCCGCGCCCGCGGCCGCCACCACAATATTGCCCTTGCCCCACATTGCTCCTGCCTCCACCAGGTGGTCACCGCAGCAATAAATACAGGCTTGAGCCAATAATCCAAAGCGAAGCGGCAATCTTGAGCCGCCGCTCGCCCAACGCATAGGCCAGACGGCGCGCCAGGAAACCACCCAGCGCCACGCCCGGCGCGGCCAGTGCGATCACCTCCCAAGGTAAATCTGTATTGGCAATGTGATAGGGCGCGCCGGCGATCACAGTGATGGCGGAGATCATCACCGCTGAGGCGATCACCGCGCGCATCGGATAACCGCGCACCAGAAGATAGAGCGCCACAAACTCGCCCACGCCGATGGAAAACACCGCCGTGATCGCGCCGCCCACCACCGCCAGCACGACGAGCACCGCCGCGTCGAGGGGCGCGAGCTCCTGGCGCTTGGTGGCCTTGGCGTGAAAAAACACCGCTGACACCAACAGCGCCGCACCGAGTGCGATGGAAAAACCCTTAAAGTAAATCAGCACAGTTTCCGGCGCGAGCGAGACCAAGCGCTGGGTCGCCAGCATGGCTGGTAAGGCGCAGGCCAGCACCAGGCCCATCATGCGCAGCTTTACAGTGCGGGGCAGATCGAGCTCGGCCCCGTTACGCGCGCCATAAAGCCGATTGAACCAGGTGAGCGAGCCCACCGTCATGCCGAAGCTTTGAATGAGGAAACTGGCGCCGACAATCGCGTCCGGCGCCACCGGCAACAGGCCGTCATCGCGCAAAACGTTGAACACCGGCACAAACACCACGCCCCCGCCGGTTCCCGTGGAATTGGCGACCAGCGCACCGAACACCCCGATCGGCGCGCACCACCAAATGCGTCCCATCACCGCAACGTCGATGGGCGCCAGCGCCCAAATCGCCATATAGGCGCAGGCCAGCGCCGCCAGCGTGACAAGCGTGATGGTGCGCAAGGCGCGTTGGGTCATGGCGTGAACTCGTCTCAATGCAACGCAATCGGGCCGATGGGGAACCTATCGCGCGCGCGTGGCGTGAAAAGCGCAACGCGCAGTGCGGATTGACCTCACGCCAGCTTTAGCGTTATGCCGCTTGGCTAATTGCCCAGATGGCGGAATTGGTAGACGCGCCAGCTTCAGGTGCTGGTATCCGTATGGATGTGGAGGTTCGAGTCCTCTTCTGGGCACCATCATTTTTTGCGCTATCGCTCGCGACGTTGCGCTCGCTGCTTGAGCGCGGGTGCGGTTCGAGGTCAGTCCTCTCGCCCGCACCATTTATCGGTCTTACACAGTCCGATACGATCCAATATCCCAACACAATCAACGAAAAGTGCCAGAATCACTGTCCAGCGTGGTTCGATGTCGTGTGTTGGTATCCGTTCGTGTTGGTATTTTTGTTGGTATCGATCCGCGCTATGGC
The DNA here is from genome assembly GCA_964636945.1 of uncultured Caulobacterales bacterium. Lineage (GTDB taxonomy): Bacteria > Pseudomonadota > Alphaproteobacteria > Caulobacterales > Maricaulaceae > CAZADA01. The sequence continues at coordinate 3,965 of CAZWVH010000092.1, forward strand.
GGTTTTCCAAACTCGATACCAACAACCGCGCAAAACCCTATGCCTCTCAACGATACTCAGTCGCGCGCACCAAGCGCGGCGAAGCCAAGGTCGTCATTGCCGAAGGCCAAGACCCATCGGCGGTGAATGAGGATGCGCCGCTGGTCATGGCGCGCTGTCGCACAACCGACGAGGACGGCGAACAGGGCGCGGATAGCCAAAGAAGAGAATTTCAAAGAACGCTCATACGTAAAAGCACTCCAACAGAAGTAAAAGAGCAACTGTCGAAATGGAGTTTACGTCTGATGTTTCGCCATCGTCCGAAACGTTAAGAGAAGCACGACCACAACGCTGACCTCCACACCGATCATGGCGAGCGGCAAGGCGGCGTCGTGAAACAGCCACGCAATGAACCGCCCGCCGATTGCGAAAGCCAAAAGCATGATAGCTGGCATGAGCCAGACACGCTGGCTGGTGGCGAGTCCCATGAGAATGCAGGCGCCCAGTGTGAGAAAAAATGAGCCCAGATCGCCAATCTGCGTGCTGAGCCCAACCTCGGTCAAGACAGGCATACCAAGCTGTGCGCTGACAAAGCCCGGAGCCACCCACCAGCCAAGACCGATGGAAACGAAGATGAGCGCTGGCGCCCCGGCTACGAACTTCAAGACTGTGTTCATTGTTCTATGCTCCGCAAATAGGACCCGGATTGCCTGGCGCCATCGACTAAAACGCCAGCTGCACGCCAAGGTAGGGGCCAGAAAGCTCTGTGGTTACATCCGGTCTCTCAAATTCGCGGTCGACGTACAGATGCTGGGATCCGCCCAAAGCCGACCATGTTTCGTTAAACCGGCAGCCAAGGCCCGCAAAGCCTTGCCCGCTCAGCTGCAAGGACCCTTCGATGCCCAAGCCGCCAATTTCGGCGTATGCAACACCATGCCATGTGTCAGTAAAGCTACGGATCACGCACGCCATCCCGCTTTGGACAAAAGTTCCCACCAGGCCAAGCAGCGCCGCAAGATGCCTTCAGGACCTTTGCCAGGTGATTACAGATTTCTTTGTGTGGCCATTTTTTCGAGGATTCGATGAGCTGTTTCGTAACCGCTGTTCTGGTTTTGCCCGGTGATCAGATTGCCGTCGATGGTCGTGTGCGTCGTGAACGGATCGCGCCATGCATGTTGGCACTCATAGATCGCCCCGGCCTTGCGCAGCTCTTCCTCTGGGTGCTTAGGCGTAATCGCAATGCCGAAGGTGTTGATTTGGTTGTTTGTGACACCGGTCACGCGTCGGCCCTTCACCAGCAATTCGCCGTCAAGTCCTTTGGCCGACACCAGACCCAAAGCGCCGTGACAGACCGATCCGAGAATTTTGCCAGCCGCGTTTGCTTTGGTGACAACCTCGGCCAATTCTTGGCTCTGCGCCAAGTCGTAGGCTGCGCCCCAGCCGCCAGCCATGAAAACCACATCATAGTCGTTCGGGTCGATGTCGGAGATCCGCTTGGAGTTCTTCAGCTTTTCCATTGCAGACGAGTCAGCCATGAACCGTTTGTCGTCAGATGACACCAACGGCCAGGACCAGGACCAAGGCTGAATCGGGATTTCGCCGCCTTTGATCGAGGCCATATCCACGTCCAGCCCAGCGTTGATGAACGCATAATACGGCACTGTGAATTCGGAGCCAAAAGCGCCTGTTTTTCTGTCGGTGGGATCCATTTTGTCATGACTAGTGCACACGACCAGCGCCCGCCGTCCCTTTAGGTCGAAGTCGGGGATGGTGTAATGGCGATGCAAACCCATCGCCTGCAAGATGGATGGTAAGAGGAAGTAGATGGCGATGGCGAGGATCGAAAGACCGACAAGGGTGTAGATAATCCAGTCCATAGGTTAACTCCCTTGGTAGCGTATTCACGGAGATGAGCGGGTGTCTGCGCCATTCAACGAGCGAAGCGACGCATCAGCATGCGTCCGGCGCGAAACGCGAGGAATATTCCCACCGCCAGAGCGAAAACTAAGCCAAGCAAATGGGGCCAGTATTTGTTGATTGCTTTGGAGGTTGTCTTATTGGCGAGCACCTTCAAGGCAAACTCATCAGCCCCCAATTCGAACACCCCAACAGTTTCAGAATAGGATCGATACTCCTTGAGCATGTCTTCAAAAAGTTCGGGGTTGTCATCGGACAGATCCGTTGTTTCGCCGGGATCGACCGACAAGTCATAAAGCCGCCATTGGCTATCGCCCATCGGCCGTGAATTTCGGGTGATTTTCCAGTTTCCGCGATAAAGCGCTGCGTTGCCGCTGACCTCGATCGCAAAGCTTTCGTCAGCCGCGTAAGTGGTGTCGGTTACCCCCGACAACATGGGAAGGACGCTGCGTCCATAGAATGCGTTGGCGTCATAACGCACATTTGCCGCGTCGAGCATGGTCGGGACGAGGTCAGCAACATGCACGGGAGCGTGCTGTATCCCCGACGCCGCGACGCCAGGGCCTGCAATCACCAAAGGGACGCGCAGGCCGCCTTCGCTGCCGTAAAACTTATAGAGGTTGAACGGGGCGGACGAGACCGACGCCCATTCCGGACCGATGGCGGTCAAACTGTCAGGCTGACCAAGATTTTCAAACGACGTGTCGAAACCTTCAATCCATTTGACCGCATCCAGAGCCACATTGGCCAAGCCATTTAAGCTTGTCATGGCTGATTCCGCGCCATTGTCCGAGGTCACAATGACAATGGTGTTGTCCAGCCGGCCCGTCGCCTCAAGGTGATCCAGCAACCGCCCGATGTGATGGTCAGCCGCCTCCATCATGCCGGCATTGACTTGCATTTCCCTGGCCGAGACCGCTTGCTCTTCCGCCGTCAAATCGACCCAAGCGCGATGCGCGTCCGGCGCCGGAGCAAGCTGCGTGGTTGGCGGCACAAGACCGAGTGCAATTGCCCGTTGGAGTTTTTCTTCACGCATCGCATCCCAGCCGGCGTCGAACACGCCGTCATAGCGATCGATATAGTCCACGGGCGCTTGAACCGGGATATGCAGCGCTTGAAAAGACAAGAAGGCGAAGAACGGCTGATCCGGATTGCCGCCATCCACATACTCAATCAACTTATCGACCAGGGACCGAGAGGAATAAAAGTCGTCCGGCAATGTGATCGGTTCGCCGTCCTCGAACCACTTCACCTTACTGTAGCCGGGAAGGTACGGCGTGGCGTCGTAATTGCTGCCGCCAGTGGCGTCCATGACGTAGGAGCGGTCGAACCCAAACTTGTTGGGCAAATTTGCCCCCGTTTCGCCGATTCCCCACTTGCCGGTGACGTAAGTCTGATAGCCGGCGTCGGATAACAACGTGCCTATGGTCTCCTGCTCGGCGTCCCAATTCATGGAGTAGCCGGGAAAGGTGCGCATTTCGCTTGTCACTGTTTCCACAAGCGTGCCCATGCCGACCTGGTGATTGTCCATGCCCGTCATCAGCATGGCGCGGCTGGGTCCGCAAAACGGGGAAGTATAATAGCGCGAGAGCATCACGCCATCGCGAGCCAAACCATCGATATTCGGCGTGCGCGTGTCACTACCGTAGACGCCAAAGTCCATGAAGCCCGCATCATCCAACAAGATCAGAACGATGTTGGGCCGGTTGTCTTGTGCAAAAACGGGAGTGACGGCCAACAACACCAGTCCAAGGACGTGAGCCGATATACGGGCAATCAATCTCATGTTACACGTCTCCACTTAATCGGTGTCTGTTGCGAATACTTGCGACGCATTGGGAGTTGCTAGGCATTCATTTCGCATCCGGCGGGAAATTCTCTAAGAAACGCCGAACACCGCGCACC
>CAZWVH010000093.1:0-7720 GCA_964636945.1 uncultured Caulobacterales bacterium
GTCTCGCGTCCGCGCTCGGCCATCACCTCGATCGGCAAACAGCCGTCGATATAGGGCGTGTCCTTTTCCCAGTCTTTGAATTCGGTCTTAGGACCATCGATCAGCGCGTCGATGAAGGCGTTGTATTGCGCCTCGTCCATCGGGCAGTTGATATAGGCGGCTTTATCGGCTTCGGTGTCGCCTTTGTCATAGCGCGACTGCATCCAGGCTGTGTCCATATTGATGGATTCGCGGTGCACGATGGGGGCGATGGCGTCGAAAAACGCCAGCGAGTCCTCGCCCGTCAGCGCGCGGATGTGATCGGCAAGCGCGCTCGACGTCAGCGGGCCGGTAGCGATGATCACGCTGTCCCATTCATTTGGCGGCGAACCAGTGATTTCCTCGCGCCGAATGTCGACCAAAGGATGCTCGGCCAGCGCTGTGGTGACGGCGTTGCTAAAGCCGACACGGTCGACCGCCAACGCCCCGCCGGCCGGGACTTGGTGGGCGTCGCCCTCACGCAGGATCAGCGAGCCCAGTCGCCGCATCTCCTCATGCAGCAACCCCACCGCATTAGTCTCAGCATCATCGGAGCGAAACGAATTGGAGCACACAAGTTCCGCCAAGCCGTCGGTTTGGTGGGCCTCAGTACGTCTTGCACCGTCACGCATCTCATGGACGATGACGGGCACGCCGGCTTGAGCAATCTGCCAAGCCGCCTCCGAGCCCGCCAGCCCGCCGCCGATGATATGGATGGGGTGTGTCGATAAAGCTGTCATCACTGGCATATCCGATCAGCGGTTAAGCGCGTCAAGACGCGGCGCCCTCGCGAACATCATATTGGCCACAGGTTGATCAGCGGCGATCCCTGCGCTTAATCTGATCACGGGATGAACGCGCGGACTGCGCTTGGGGGACTTCATGCAAAAACTAATCTTAGGCGCGGTGGCTTTGGCTGGAATGGCATTGACGTGGACGACCAGCGCTTTGGCGCAAACCGCCGACGATGTTTTTGCTCAGTTCGACGCCTATAACGCGGCAATCGCGGCAGGAGACGCCGCAGGCGCTGATGCGGCCGGCGCGGCGGCTTGGCAGTTGGCGGAGCAGGTTTGGGGCGATCAGCGCGCTGACACGGCGGCTTTGGCGTTCAATTTGGCGCGGCTGCGTGCGGACCTGGGCAATTGGAGCGAGGTTGCCGAGCCGGCTGAACGCGCCGTCGAGCTGGCCGAAGCGGGATCTCATGGCGGATCATTCGCTCTGGACGATGCGAGATATCTCGCCGCACGGGCTGCGCTGGCCCTCGATCCGGCTAATCAGCGTGCGCAACGACAATTTCGCAGAGTGCTCGACGATCGGCGGTCGAGCGGAGTGCAGTCGCCCGACGATGTCGCTGGGTGGACCGAGTTGGGGAAAGTGGCGCTCAGTAACAGTGCTTGGACCGATGCCATTGACGCCTTGGACGCCGCGGATGAGTTGGCGGCCGGCCTGGCCCCGCAGTCCCGACCCGATATCGCGGTATTGCTCGGGGTGGCTCACTTTCAGCAATGGCGGATTCCGCGACACATGGCGCAAGATAATATCACGCCGCGGCTCGCCGAACGAGCGCGAAAGAGCAGTCTGGGCTCACTGGTTGATGCACTGACAGCCTTCGAACGCAGTATCGCCCTTCAGCCCAAAACGCCTGTGGGAGAAAGTGTAACTGATTCAACAGCGACAGCGCTGGCATGGCACGCGGCGACCACCGCCATGCTGCGCACGTTGGATGCAACTGAATACGAAAAGTATGTGGCCCAGTCGACCCATACCTGGCCCATCGAATACGACGGCCGCGATTGCAATTTCGACTGGGTGACCGCCCCCGACCAGCGTGGGTTGTCTGCAGCGGGCCGCAAGTATGTCGGCGCCGTGGTCTTGCAGTTCGACATCGCCGAAGATGGTTCGCTCACAAACCGTGAATTGCGCGCCGAAGTGCCAAGCATTTTTTTCGGTAATCAGATTGAGATGGAGTCGGAAAACTGGCGCGTTTCCGAACCAGATTCACTCCCTGAAGAATGCCGCCGCAACGTGATTTACACGAGCTATACCTACCAAAATTAAGGCGGCCCCGATCTTATATAGAGAGTCAAGACGCGCTTTGTCTCGTGCGCGCCTTTTGTCCGAACAGTATTTTTTGCGCGTCTTTATCCTTGGCCAAGTCTAGCGTCTCCGGCGCCTGGATCGCCAGGGCGCGCTTAACCGCCACACGGTCGTTAATGCGATCGAGCCAGGCCTTCATATGAGGAAATTGGGTGATGTCCTGCTCTTGGCGCTCCCACCCACGCGCCCAGGGCCAAATCGCCATGTCGGCTATGGAGTAAAAACCAGCGACAAACTCACGCCCTTCCAGTTGGTGATCCAAAACGCCGTAGAGCCGATTGACTTCATTGCGATAACGATCCTTGGCGTAGGGCACGTCCTCGGGCGCGTAACGCAAGAAATGGTGCGCTTGTCCCGCCATGGGACCAAGTCCGCCCACTTGCCAAAACAGCCACTGATCCACGCGAATGCGTTCGCGCTCGTCTCCACCGTAGAACTGGCCGGTTTTGCGCGCGAGATACTGGAGGATCGCCCCCGATTCAAAAATCGACACGGGTTTTCCGTCTGGCCCATCCGGATCAATGAGAGCGGGCATCTTATTGTTAGGCGAAATAGCCAAAAACTCGGGCTTGAACTGATCCCCTTTACCAATATTCACAAAGTGAACATTGTAGGGCAAGCCCATCTCTTCCAGCGCGATTGTAATCTTGTGCCCATTTGGCGTTGGCCAGAAGTACAAGTCCATCGGAGCGGCCATCGTCTCATCCTCTCAAAGCGCCCGCAGGCTCAACGATTGATCGATAGGTGGTTGCGACGGCCGGCCGGCGAAAGGCGGGATGCGATCAGCTTGCCGTGATCGATGCGCGAGCGAGAATTCGAGTGCGTTTGGTGCACAATTCATGCTACCCGCAATAGAGCGTGCAGATGGGTGGGGAGCATCATGAGTCGAATTTGGAAATCTGGTTGTCATGCCGGGCTGCTGGCTTGTGTGCTGTGTGCGCTCACCGCTTACGCACAATCGGATGACGAGGTCATGGCGCAGTTTGGCGCCTATCAAGACGCTATTGCGGCTGGTGAGTTTGACGCTGCTGATCGGTCCGGCGAGCAGGCGTGGCGGCTTGCGGAAACCGCTTGGGGCGAAACAACTGAGACGGCCGGGCTTGCATTCAATTTGGCCAATCTGCGCGTCCAGCGCCGTCAATGGGCTGAGGCGCTCGAACCGGCTCAGCGCGCATTGGCGCTGCATGAGGCAGGCGTGGCCGGCGAAGCCTATGCGATGGAGGAGGCCAAAGTCCTTGCGGCGCGTGCCCAGCTGGGCCTGGAGGAGAAAAAAACCAGACGGTCTTGCCGCGAGTTAAAGACGGCGTTGGATGCTTTGACCCTGCTGAATTTCGAGCCGACTTATGACGATGCGCGCGCTTGGAGCGAGTTGGGCCTAGCGGCGCGAGAAACAGAAGACTGGGATGTGGCGGTAGAGGCGTTTAAATACGCCGAAGCCGTAATCAAGACGGTGGCGCCGGACGATAGTGATCAATTAATCGGTGTCTTGATCTTGCAGGGCGAAGCGCGAATCGGCGGTCGCCGAAGCTATGAAGATAGTCCAGCCGCAGTGCGCAATGCAGTGGACGCTTACATAGCCTTTGCTCAGGCTCTTTCACTTATGCCACCGAAAATTCAAGGCGAACCGATCGACCCGATACGGGCAAAGGCCAGGGCGTGGTTTGCCGCATCGAGAGCCCTCGCGTATTCGTTAAATGAACAATATGCCGGTAAACTCATTGATGATGCAAAACAGAAGTATGATTATTTTTCCATAGAAGATAGTCCCTCCGAGACTGAAAGTGAATTCATAGATTGCCCGATTGAGTGGTCTCGCCCGGTAAGTTATCCTCGTGACGCAGCCGAAGACGGCTATGTGGGCGCAGTTCTTGTTGAATACGACTTAACGCTGGAAGGCAGAGTGGAAAATGCTCGCGTGGCCGCAGAAATACCCGCGGAAGCATTCTCGTCTCTAGCCCTGCGCAACATGGAAGACTGGCGCGCGGAGAATGTGGCGGACCTCCCAGAAATATGTCGTCGTCGCCTTACAACATCGATTGAGTATATTCTTGGCTGAGGATAACTCGGCCGCCGCCAATTCCCATTGCGCGGCATGGTGGGATCGGCTAGGGGCCGGGCATGGAGCGAATCAACAGTCTAGAAGCGGCGCTTTACGGCGTGCGCACATTGCGCCAGCCCGGTTCGCCGGCGCTCGGTGTAGCGGTGTTGTTGGCGGCCCAAGCCACCTTGGGCGCCGTGTTGTTTACCGCCGATAACGTCCTGGGCAACGCGCTGCTTGCCGCGCCCTTCAGCTTGCTGGCTTCTGCGGCGCTCTTACGGTGGCAGGTGCGGTCAGAGCGAGCCGGCCCATTGGGTTTAGCCCTGGGCGCGGATGAAGCCCGGCTGATTGTGGTTGGCCTGGTGATTGCGGCGGTGAGTTTCATTGGTGTGAGCATCGCAATTCTGGCCGCCATGCTTTTGCGTTCACCCACCGTGGGGCTTGTGGCCGCAGTGGCATGGTTAGTTTTTGTGTCAGTGCGTTTTTTGCCGGCCATGGCGGCTACCATTGGCGAGCGCGCCATGATCGTTCGCGGCGCGTGGACCATGACTGGCGCACGGGTGCGCGGCTTGATCAGCGCATTTCTTCTCACCTGGCTGTTCATATTGATCGGATCATTCATCGTGGCCGTCATCGTTCAGCGCCTTTTGGTGGGGTTTGGGCTGGCCGAGGTTATTGAGGCCGCAGACGGCCAACCGGCGCAGATGGTGTTGGCGGAGGGCGCTCGAGCCAACCCCATGTACTGGCTCTTGAACGCATTGGCCGGGATCGCGTTCACTCCATTGTTCGCGACGCATGTGGGCGTCGGCGCTTATGTGTACCGGTCGCTCGGATCCCGCATTGGGCTGGAGGGCGGTGATCGCAATTCCAATGACCAAAGCGCATGACGACCGCGTCGGAAGAGCCGCTCAAGCTGGGCGAGATCTTTGATGTTCTCGAAGAGCACTCGCTCGACGACGGAAAACTCACAATTGATGAGGTGATCGACGCTTTTGGGTCACGGGCATATGGTCCGCTTTTGTTGACCCCAGCACTGATTGGCGTCCTGCCCATTATAGGCGCATTGCCGTTTGTGTCCTTGTCGGTGGCGTTTTTGCTTGTTCTGCTGAGTCTGCAGTTGGCCATCGGGCTAGAGCAACCATGGCTACCCGGATTTCTCAAAGGCATTTCTTTGCCCGGCCACCGCACGGTGAAGGCCCTCGACGCCTGCCGACCTGCTGCCAGGCGCGTGGAAAAACTATTTCGGCCACGCATGGTGTTCCTCACCCAACAGCCCTGGATCCGCCTGACCGGCGTCGCAGCGTTGGCGTTGTCACTGCTGGCTGTGGTCGGTGCGCTGGCGCCGGGACTGATCGTGCCGCCATTGCTGGTCATGATTGTTTTGGCGCTTGGTCTTGCGGCCAATGATGGGTTGGTCGTGTTGATTTCGCTCGCCCTCATTTTTGGCGCGGGCTGGGCCACTTGGGAGTTCAGCGAAGGCCTGCGCAATTGGGTTCTGGGTTTGTTTTAGCGGTCATCAGCAATTCGCTGGTGTTTTCGCTTTTGCACGGGTTCAACATCGCGCCGTCGAAGGAACTTGTTTTTCGGTTGATCAATATTCTGTTGTTCGGGCTTCACATTAGCGTCTACGCGATCCGCGAGCAGTCGCTCTGGGGCGTGTGCGGATGGCATGCCGCCTGGAACTGGCTGCTAGGCGTGGGCTTTGGCTTGGAAGTGTCAGGTCAGCGGCTGGACGTGACGCCGTTGGTGGTCGATTTGGCGAGTACAGACGCCGTGCCATGGTTCATCACCGGCGGGCAATTTGGTCCCGAGGCCAGCCTTGTGACCATGCTTGTGCTCTTGATTGCCATAGCGATTACGCGGTTGCGCGGCAACACCGAGGGCTACGCCGTGGAGGCGGCCCAGCCCGAACAGTAAGCGCAAAGCGGGTAACGTGTATGTGATGCAACTTTTATCTAGCTAGGTTGCTCGATTTTACTTGAATATGGTTGGGTTGTTGGTCATATTGTGATCATGGCGACCATCAATATGCACGACGCAAAAACATCCTTGTCTGATCTCGTGGCGCGCGCCGAGGCGGGGGAGGACATCATCATCGCACGCCGCAATAAACCGGTGGTGCGTCTCGTTCCGGTCAAACCCGTGGGCGAACCCCCACGGCGCGGCCTTTCGGGCTTCGGCGAACCGCACCATGGCGAAGCACACATTGGCAAATCGCACTTTGGCGGTTTTGCTGAAGAGGCCCAGTTGAACATCGACGATTTGGAACGCGCGCTGCGCACACAGCGCGAATTCGTGATTACACAAGGGGGAAAACCCATGGCCCACGTCGCGCCCATCGACCACACACCCAAAACCCGCGGCCTTGGCGCGTGGAAAGGACGCTTCACCCTGCCCGAGAGTTTCTTCGATCCCTTGCCCGATGATGAACTTCTGGCGTGGGAAGGCGGGGATGAAGCTTCTTCTTGATACCCATGCATTGCTTTGGTTGCTGCTTGAGGATCGCCGGCTGACGCCTGGCACAGCGCGCGCGATCCTCGACACCAGCAACGCCATTTTCGTCACGGCGGTCAGCGGGTTGGAAGTGGCGACGAAGGTGCGCATCGGCAAATTGCCCGAAGCCGAAGTCTTGGTGAGCGATCTGGCCGGCGTGTGCGATGAGTATGATTTTCACGAGCTGCCCGTGTCGCTCGCGCATGCCGCGCTGGCCGGATCATTGCCCGGGGAGCACCGCGATCCGTTTGATCGGGTCATCGCTGCCCAAGCTATAGTCGATGGAATTCCCGTGGTCACCAATGACCGGGAAATCGCCAACCTCGGCGCGCCCACCTTTTGGGTGGAGTGAGGTATTCAGCGGCGCTCCGTGTAGGGCGGATCAAATGGAGCAACGCGATATGGATCCGCCAATACCGACGACCACATGGCACTGCACCGGACCATTGATTCCCTTATTGCGGCGGGTCCGCCTTGATTTAACTGGTCTTGCCCCGCCAATACCGATCTACTCCGCCGCTTCCGCGCGGGCTTTGGGTTTGCGCCGTTTGGGTTTTGCTGCAGGCCGCTTGGCGCTCACCATCGGCTTGAGGTAGCGGCCGGTCCAGCTTGCCTCCACGGCCGCGACGTCCTCAGGCGTGCCGACGGCGACAATCTCGCCGCCGCCGTCCCCGCCTTCTGGGCCCAAATCCACGATCCAATCGGCGGTTTTGATCACATCCAGATTGTGCTCGATCACCACCACGGTGTTGCCCTGGGCCACCAAATCCTGCAACACGCCGAGCAATTTTCGCACATCGTCGAAGTGCAGGCCGGTGGTGGGCTCATCGAGAATATAGAGCGTGCGGCCGGTGGCCCGCTTGGACAGCTCCTTAGCTAACTTGACCCGCTGCGCCTCGCCGCCCGACAGGGTGGTGGCCTGTTGGCCGACCTTGATATAGCCCAGTCCGACGCGCTGCAGCGTTACCAGCTTGTCGCGAATGGCGGGGACGGCGGAGAAAAACTCCGCGCCGTCGTCCACCGTCATCTCCAAGACATCGGCGATGGATTTGTCCTTGAATTTGACTTCGAGGG
>CAZWVH010000094.1:0-7705 GCA_964636945.1 uncultured Caulobacterales bacterium
CGCACATGTGGTGCATTGCGCGCTAGGGAAAATCAAGACTTGATTAACCTATTCGGTTCACCGGCTAGCACGAATTCTCACGCCGTGGGGAACAAGTTACACCCAATAGGCTGCGACCTATGCGGTGGCCAGCAGAGCGCGCCAATCCGCTGCGGCCAAAGACGCATTGTTTGTGGCAATCTTATCAACCAAATCCGCAAATCCCGCTTCCAAGGGCGTACTCGCGCGCCAACCGATCAACCGCTCGGTCGCAGTGGGGTCACCCACAAAGGCGTGAACGTCGAACGAACGTGGCGGCGACTCGCGCAAAGTGACCTGATGTCGTGAAGTGGACGCCGCCAATTGGGCGAGTTCGCCCAAGGTGACCGGCCGACCGGTCACAAAGTGAACGGGCGGCAATTGTCCTTCAGTTCGCGTGGCCTCCACCAATTTAAACAAGCCGTCCGCCACATCATTCACATGCGTGAAATCAAAAATATTGTTTGATCCATCAACGCGCATCTCGCCGCCCAAGGCGGCCACACGAGCGAACGCCATGGAAACCCGGTCTTCGTGATCCATGGGACAGCCATAGACATTGGAAAAGCGACAAATGTTGGCGACCAATCCCTTTTTGCTCGCCGCGTTGGCGATTTGCTCTCCCGCAACCTTGCTGCGCGCATAGGTGTTCATGGGTTGGTGAGGCGCACTCTCTTTCACAGGCAGCGTATCGGACTGACCATAAACTTCGCGGCTACTGGCGAACACAATCCAGGGCTTGTTGGGCATGGACAGAGCGCGAGCAGTCAAATTTTCGAGCGCTGTGACATTCACATCCCACGTCAGTTCTGGATTCTGCTCCCCCCATACCACACGGGAAACAGCCGCTAAGTGCACAATCCCATCCACGCCGTCCATGGCTTGGAACAAAGATTCGGTGTTGCGGGTATCCTCAAAAACCGAACTGCGAATGTCGAAGGGTCGCACATAGTGACCAGCCGCCCGCAGTCTTTCGACAATGGCGCGACCGATCAGGCCCTCAGAGCCTGTGACCAGGATTTCGTGTTGCATGCCCCCTCCCAAAACAGCGAATGCGCTGCTCCACGCCATCAGGATAGCGAGCAAAAATACGAATTAAAGCTTTTTTGCACAATCAGAATGCGAACCTGTTACCCAGCTCGCATTTATGTGAAGAAATTCAATGATTGTTAACGAATCAAGACGTCGGGTCTCATTGGCGAAAAATTCGGTGACCACCTGTAGGTCACTATCTCACTCTTTGATGACCCAGTAATCGATCTCAATTTCCTCGCCCGCACGGTTCACACGAACGGTGAAGCGGCTGGTCTTCGTTAGCCGTTCAGCGATCACATAAACGTCAGCAGCCGCGCTCACCGTTTCGCCATCGATCCGCTCGAGAATATCTCCCGGCCTCAGTCCCAAGGCGGCAAACGCAGCCGGATCATTCGCAGGATAGAGCGTCAAGTGTTCGCGGCCATCTTCGTCGATCGACAGCGACGGCTCCACATTGAGCAGAAGATCGCCCGGCCCCGCAATCCGGATGGGTTCGCCAGCTTCTCGTGGTGTGGGCTCTGAGTCTGGTGTTGCATTTGGCGTTGCTGGGTCCGGAGCCCGGCTTGACTCCGGGTTGGCGGGCTCTTCCGACGCCGGCGTCGGCGAAGTCTGGTTGGTCGGTGACCCGCTTGATCCGTTTTGCGCCCCAGATTGCGGGTCAGATCGCAAAAGGTTGAGCCCGAGTACGCTTTCTTGATCTCGCAGCGTCAAGCGTTCAGGCACGCCATTGTTCTCAATGACCACATACCTCTCATGCACGCTTTGCAAGGTCACTGCCCGCAGAATCTCGTCACCCACGCGGTAAGATCCCTGTTTGCCATCCGGTGCTTGGATAATCGCCGAGCCCGCCAACGGGTCAAATTCGCCGGCGCGCAGCCCCGCATTGATCCCCGTGAGCACTAGATTCAGACGTGTTTCCTCAGCCACGGTCACGTCGGGGGTTGCCGTTTCGTCCACTTCGCGGTGTGCAAAGGCGTCATATGTGAGCAACACGTCTTGGCGCGCGCGCACGGACTGGCCCATCTGCACCGTGCCAGGGCCGGAAGCGGCGTCCACGTCGGAAAACGGAATAAACGCCACCCAAATCAGCCGAGCCGCCAAGAAGGCCAACCCCACAACCAAGGCAATCTCGACCAAAAGAGCGAAACGGCTCGCCCATCGCTCGAGGCCCGGCGTCACGGAGAATGCAAACCTAGATATGATGCGTTTCCTCCACTTGGCCTCGCGATTTCGGCGTCGCTGCCTGCCGCCGCTCAGATCACACGCCAATGATCCCGAGACATCGCACGTTTCGACTCAATCTGCACCCCATGCCTGCTGCACCCGCCGAGTATCGTTATTGAACGCCGTTTACGCAAATGCGCAGATCGCCAGCGTTCGCTGCGCACAGCAGCCTAGACTCCGCACGATCGTGCACGTAAACCAACAACGGCGGTGTTTTCGCGTCGTCTTAATCGCCGATCACCATTCTGAATGCCAGCAGTTGTGACAGGAGTCGTGCGCCATGAGGCTGGGAATCATGATGAAAAATTCATCACTCGCGCTAGCTTTAGCGATGAGCGTCGCGTCGTGCATGGGCGAGAGCGCAACGAAATCGCAGGCCCAAATGGAAGCCGAACGCCAATTCGTGAATAGTCTCGAAATTCTGCGATCAGAGCGCGCTGACGATCCGTATCACATTCCCACTGTGGCGATTGAAGCCAATAAACTGGCCGGGGCACTCGAAGCCATCGCGACCGAAACGCGATCAAATGACCTAGCCGCCAGCGCGACCGCTCTCGCGCAACAAGCGCGACGCCTGTCCGCCACAGCGCCACGAGCGTCTCACCAGGATCGTGTGCCGCTTTGGTATGACGAACTGCTCGAAGAAGCAGAAAAACTCGAGCAGAAATACGGCGTTCAATAAATCAAATCATACAGTTGATTTGCCGGCCGCCACTAAAGGCAGCACCTCTATGAATTGACGCATAAGGCGGACCCACTCTGCTGGGATCACTCAGGATTTTTTATTTGTTCTATAAGACAATTTTAGCAAAAAGCACGAGAACGTACGCGTTTTTCATTTCAATTGAATAAAAAAAGAGCGGGGCGCTCCCCGCTCTTTCTAAGATATACGAACACTGCTTAAATCAAATGCAGTGTTTAGTAACGCAGCTTTAGATTGAAGCTATATGTCTGGCCAAATTCATAAGTATCGATTGGGAGCACGGTGACAGTTCCGTCGCCGGCATTGATCTCCTCGCGGAACGCTTCGTATTCGCTGTCAAGCAGATTTGTCGCCTGGAAGCCAAACTCAAGATCACTGGTCCCCACTGAAAACTCTTTGGTGAAGTTGAAGTCCAGTGTGGTTGGCACCTCTTCCAAAATATCCGGGCGATTGACAATCAGATTGCCAACCTCGCGAATACGCTCGCTTTGGTAGTTGAAAACAAGGTTTGAGCGCCAACGCCCGTCAAAATCTTCAACCCCGAGGATCAAGTTCACAATGTGATCGGATTGACCTTGAAGTCTCCGCCCTGAGTCGATGATATCTAAAGCTTCCCGCTCAATCGGCGCGACGACAAGCCCAATGCTGCTCAACGTCACGATATCACCCTCAGATGCAGTGACCTCGGAGTCGGTGTAAGTGTAGTTCGTTTTGATCAAAAGTTCGCGGTTCTGCAGGAGATTCCAATCGGCCCAATCCTGAAGCTCGAAGCTCTTCTCAAACTCAGCCTCAAATCCGTACAACTCCGCCTTCGGCGCGTTCAAAAATGACGTCCGCGTCTGGTTGCCCGTCGGTGACTGGAATTCTTCGATAGGATCGTCAATCTCTTTGTAGAACACACCTGCGGTGACGAACTCATCGGCACCGAAATAGTATTCTAATCTGGCGTCCAGGTTAGTGAGTTCACTGTTCTTCAAGAATGGGTTACCAAAGAACGACTGGTCGGTCTCGGTATTGTTGAAGATCGCTGGAGCCAACTCCCTGAACTGCGGCCGAATAATAGACTGCGATGCTGCCAAACGAAGCTGAAAGTCGCCAAACGTCCACTGCAACGTTCCCGCCGGCAGCAGGTAATCGTCAATGATCGCGCCTTCGGGCTCAAGAAAGCGGCCATCAACCACCGTTGGCTCATCTCCAACGAGGAGAAACGAGTTCACGCCCTGGACAGACTCCTCATAACGCGCGCCTAAACTGACCAGCAGGTTCTCGGTTAATTCAGCGTCAACGCCGACATAACCAGCATCGACCTCAAGTGTCGCAATGTAAGCTGGCGGGAAACCGCCACCCACACTTTCGGTGAAGTTATTCGGGTCGAGATTGGCGAGCGCTTGATCGACGCGCAACCCGACGAGATCACCGGTGAAGTTGATGTTGAATTGGCGGCTTAAGGCCTCGCGGTCGAGCTCCGTGTAGGCGTATCCCGCCTTAAACTCCAATCCAATTGGGCCAAGGGCAAGCGGGTAATTGACATCAACGCCAAAATCGGTCGAGTCGTCCTCAACTTTGGAGAATTGGAGCTGCGTACTGTCAACACCGGCAGTGGAGAGCCGGAACTCGTCATCTAGGTCATCGCGCGTATAGAATGCGGTGAATTGATAGGGAGCATCCCGGAAACCTTCCGAGTACGACCCCCGCCAAGCCAACTCCAATCCGCCGAGATTATCGAAGTAGTGCTCGCCCTGGATTTGCGTAGTCCAAACCTGACGCTCAAACCATTCGAGAGAGTCCGAGCGAACAAAACCCCGGTCCTGGTCCTCAATGAAGCTGTCGATGGTACGCGCTTCTTTCTCGGTTGATCGTACAGCAAGAACCGTACCTTTGATCTGATGATCATCGAATAAGTCCGCACCAATCGTACCGAGAAAATTAGTACCGATGCTGTTCTGCGTTGAAAAGCGCGTGCTGCCAACGTTGCGGATCCCTTCGCGGGTCGACCAATCGTTCGAGTATCCACCCGCGACTGTCGCGCCCACGCTCAACCAATCATTGACATCAAAGCGGTCGCCGCCCGCAAAGCTTACTCCGCCTTCACCGCCGGCTGGTCCTGACTGGAGCACCACAAGCGAAGGATTCGCAATTTCCTCAATGGCGGAGAGTTTTTGTTCATCGCTGGCGTTGTTGAAGTTTAGAACTTCTGCAATCGCCGCGGGAGTATTGCGCTCCCCATCGTCGAAGCCCGTCCAATCGAAGTCTCCGCCGTCATACAGCAAGCCATCATTGAACGTCGTCTTGCTATTTACGCCAGCCGACACACCAAGCTCAAAGAAGCGCGCATCAGGAATCGCCTTGGTGCGCAAGTCAATCGCCGCACCGCCAAACTCACCAGAGGTCTCTGGCGCGAATGTCTTCCGCGCAAGCGCTGATTCCAACACCGCGGTTGGAAAGATATCCAGCGGTACAGTTCGACGGAGTGGCTCTGGGCTCGGCAGTGGCGAGCCGTTCAATGTTGCTTGCGTGTATCGTTCATTGAGACCGCGCGCAAAAATGAACTTATTGTCACGCGATAGAGATAAGCCCGTCACTCGCTTCAGCGCGGAGGCGATATCGCTGTCGCCGGAAATGGCGAAATCGTCCGTCCCCACCAAGCTAGTGATCTCGGATGTTTCACGTTTTTCGTTGGGGATGAACTGGCTGACCACACGAATGACGTCGGACTGAACTTCGTCCGTGTCTGCGCCGTCCTGCGCTGCCGCCCCCGTCGACAACGCTGCGGTTAGGGCCAGGGTTGACGCCGCGAACTGTGCCGAGGTCGACCGCACGAGCGCCTTAAAAGTCAAATTCCGTTTCATTCAGACCCCCAATCCAAAGTCCTATTAGTGAGGCGAGCCGCCGACGACTGACAGTGTCGCCGGCGGCCCTCATACCTACGAGAGTCAACAACCCTTATGGTGCAGGAGCCGGCACAACCAGTGTCCAGCCCTGATACCAGGTGTCGTCCGCATCAGCGACGGCGCCGACATAATCGACTTCGTCGAAGAACGAGCCAAGCGTGCTGACGTCGAACGCCGTCACAGCAGCTGCGGCGTCAGGGACATACCCCGTCTCTCCTTCATAGAGCGAGAACGTTCCGGTCAAACCATTACCGTCGACCGAGTCCGCCGTTCCACCGAAATCGAAATTGGTGAAGCCCGCCAGATTGGTGATGATGTTGGTCAAACCACCGTTATCGATCGCGAACTGATCATCGGTGTCTTCCAGGTCATCGTCGTTGTCCAGGAAGTGCGCATCGATCACCAATGGCGTGCCTTCGCCGGACAGATCACGGCCAACGCCATCAAAGTTGGCGTAGGTGGCATCAGGCTCTGGGTTCAGTTCAGCGTCGTCAGTGTCGATGTCCAGACCAGCGTCCTGGAAACCAATGATGATGCCGTTGACGTAATTACCGGTGGTGCCGCGGCGCAGCACGATGCCGGTGTCGCCATTATCACCGCCGATAAAGGTGAAGTTCGAGATCGAAGGGTTCGAGCGCGGCAGGCGATCATTGTCGCCTTCCAGGTTGTCGGCCTCGATACCGCGGTCACCCGCATCGTCGGCTTGGTGAACAATGGCGAACTGGACGTTGCCTGTCCAACCATCGGTCCAGTCAATCGAGTCATCACCAGCGCCGGTGACAACCACGTGCTTAGCACTCACCGAACCGCCGAAGAACTCCACGCCATCGTCCAGGTTGTTGTGGACTTGAATGAAGTCGACCTCGGTTTGGTCACCCACGCCTTGGAAAGCAATGCCGTTCAACTCGTCGAGGTCGTTGACCCGGAAGCCAGCGTATTCGACGCGAGTATAGAACAGGTTGCCACTATCGTCGTCAGACGTCAGACCACCAAAGAAGCCAGAACCGCCTTCGCCGTCTTTGACACAGCTGAGCGTGCCGACATCGGCTTCCGCGCAGGCGTTGATCGGCGCCTGACCGTTGATGACCAAGCCGCCCCACTGACCGCGGTCAGCGAGCGGATCTGCCGTGCCGTCAGCGCCAGCAAGACTGGTCATGATCACAGGAGCGTTGGCGGTTCCGTTCGAACGGATTTGCGAGCCCCGCGCCACGAACAAGGCGTCGTTGCTGGTCGAACCAAAAATGGTCACACCTTGGTCGATGGTCAAAGTCGCCGAAGACGCGCCCGCAATTGGGTTGTCCGGATCAGAACCTTGGTCTTCACCGACGAACACTGGACCGTTCAGCGCGTAGATCAGCTCATCGCCATCCGTCAAACGCAGATCGGACGTGATGATGCCGTCAAGCTCACAGACGGCCTTGCCCGCAACCACTTCACCCGTTGTAACGGTGCCGGCGGGACACTCAGCCTCAGTTTCTGGCAACACGTTGAACGTCCAACCCGACGCCCAGTTGTTGTCCACGGTCTCCGTTGGAGCGAAAGCGCCGATGTAATCCACTTCGTCAAAAGTGAAGTTGTCACGCGCCGGGATGGTCGTCACGTCAAATGCTGGAACAGCTTGCTCGACAGGTCCGGGGAACAGGTCATCGACCAGAGTGTTGTCGCCGAAGCTGTCATTGACGCCGCCGAAATTGGTGAAGCCCGCCAGATTGGTGATGATGTTGGTCAAACCACCGTTATCGATCGCGAACTGATCATCGGTGTCTTCCAGGTCATCGTCGTTGTCCAGGAAGTGCGCATCGATCACCAATGGCGTGCCTTCGCCGGACAGATC
>CAZWVH010000095.1:0-7416 GCA_964636945.1 uncultured Caulobacterales bacterium
TTTATTGCTGCGATCCTAATGGTAATCTATATACATTTCGGGCAGCGCTGGTCTTTACCCAAAGCAGACTGGCTTGCTGCAAAACTGGAAGGCGGCGAGCGAAACGCCATTCTTATGTTGTGCACGGTGTATGTGGTGTTCTACGCCATCACCCTGTTGAGCGGGGTCTTCAACGTCTATTGAAGGGCGGTCTCAAACTTTCAAGTCGCAGTCGGCCCGGCTGTTAGATGGGCGCGCGCGTTTATCGTTCTCTGGCCAATGCAAATGCATCAGATGTCAGTTTCCCCACCCCTCACTGCATTTCGGGATGGATCACCTTCAAGCCCAGATGGGTTTCCATCGGATCGAAATCACGATCCTCATGCAGCAAGGCGTGGCCATGGGTCAGGCAAAAGGTGGCGATGATCAGATCGATGGTCTTGCGCACAGTGACGCCCTTGGCGCGTAAAGCGCGGTAGTTCCGAGCGCTATGGAGCGCGATGTCGGGACCAACAACCGGCGCAATTGGAAATCTATTCAAGGCGCTACGCGCCGCCTCAAATTCGCGATCATCGCGAAACCCCTGCAAAACCTCAGTCAGAACGAGATCGCCGACCAGGATCGGGTCAATGCCAAATCGATCACGCAGAAAGAGCGCCCTTGGCGTGGGATTGCCATTGAAGAAATCAATCCAAACCGAGGAGTCGACCACAATCATGACCCGTGCGGCTTATCCAACCGCATGGCATCCAAATCGCCTTCCCACCTCAATTTGCCGAAAAGCGTGGCCACAGCCTTTTGCTGTTCGAGTGCACGGAAGCGCTCAAGCGCAGCGTTGATCGCCTCTCGCTTGGTCTTAAACTGGCCCAGTCGCATCACCTCGCCCAGCAACTCATCATCAATTTCGATATTGGTGCGCATCACCGCTCCATGTGTATGAATTCGCCGAATTATACACATAAGCGCTGCGGGCGGGAAAATCAGCAAAACTTGACGCCCGGCCCGCCATCCCACAGCTATGAGCGATGGTAGCTGTCCACAATAACTCTGATCAGCTGAACACCGACGCCCCTGGCACGTCGCAGGGCGACGCGTGCATGCGTGCGCCCTCGACGCCAAATGAACGCGAGCAGGCGCCCCGCACCGCTATCCACACCATCACCATGGGCTGCCGGCTCAATGGCTATGAGAGCGAGGCGGCGAAGGCTGAAGCCGAAGCTGCGGGCCTGACCAACACTGTGATCATCAACACCTGCGCGGTGACCAATGAGGCTGTGCGCCAAGCGCGCCAAGCCGTGCGCCGGGCGCGGCGCGATTACCCCGATGCGCGCGTGGTGGTTACGGGCTGTGCGGCGCAAATCGATCCGGACATGTTCGCCTCGATGGCCGAAGTGGATGCGGTGCTGGGCAATCACGACAAACTCACCGGCGAGGCGTGGCGGTCCTTGGCCGGACCTGAGCCGGAACGGGTGCGCGTTAACGACATTATGAGCGTTCGCGAAACCGCGGGGCATTTGATCGACGGCATGGCGGATCGCGCGCGCGCCTATGTGCAGGTGCAAAACGGCTGCGATCATCGCTGCACCTTCTGCATTATCCCCTATGGACGGGGCAATTCCCGCTCGGTTCCGGCCGGCGACGTGGTGGCGCAAATCCAGCGGCTGGTGGAGACCGGCCATCAGGAAGTGGTGCTCACAGGGGTGGATATCACCAGCTGGGGTCAGGATTTGCCCGGCCAGCCCAGCCTTGGCGTGTTGGTGCGCCGGATTTTGCGCGGCGCGCCTGACCTGTATCGTTTGCGGCTCTCTTCGCTGGATGCGGTGGAGATCGACCCCGAGCTCTATCGGTTTGTGGTCGAGGAAGAGCGCGTCGCCCCGCATCTGCATCTATCGCTGCAAGCAGGCGATGATTTGATCCTTAAACGCATGAAACGACGGCACTTGCGCGATGACGCCATCGCGTTGTGCGCACGGCTGCGCGCCGCGCGGCCCGAAATCGCCTTTGGCGCTGATTTGATTGCCGGGTTTCCCACCGAGACCGAGGCCATGTTCGCCAACACGCTCGATTTGGTCGATGCGTGCGGGCTGGCGTATTTGCACGTCTTCCCCTTCTCCGCCCGCCCCGGCACGCCAGCGGCGCGCATTCCGCAACTTTCCGGGGATGTGATCAAGGACCGCGCGGCGCGACTGCGGGCCAAAGGCGATGCGGCGTTGAGCCAGCACTTGGATCGGCATGTGGGCGTCAGCGCGGATGTCTTGCTGGAGCGCGGCGGCATGGGCCGGCTGGCGGACTTTTCGCCGGTGCAGATTGATGCTGGCGCGGCGCGGCCCGGCGCGGTTGTGCGCGCGCGCATGATCAGCCATGACGGCCGCCAACTCATCGCAGAGGTCTCGTCATGATTTTCAATTGGGGCAAGAAGAAAAAGAAAAAGGCCGCAGAGGTCATCGAACCGCCCAAGGTGGACGTGGAGTCGGAGACAAACGGTGATGACCTGACGTCGCCCGTGGTGGACGAACCTGCCGCGCTGCCACCCGAAACAGCGGAACCGGCCGAAGAGCCGAGCGTGCAATCGTGGAGCGAACCGGACCCGATTGTGGAGCCTTCAGCGCCGCATGAGCCCGAAACGCCGGCTGAGCCAATTTCAGAGGCCGCGCCCAGCGTGCAGTCTTGGAGTGAGCCTGATCCGATCGGTGAGGCCGCAGCGCCTCCCGAGCCTGAGACTCCGGCAGACTCTGAGCCCGTCACGCAAGACGGACAAAACCCAGAAGCTGAACCAGAACCGATCCCTGAGCGTGAGCCCGAGGATAAACCCGCGAAGAAACCGGGGCTCTTCTCCCGGCTCGCCAGTGGACTGAAGCGTTCTTCCTCACGCCTGGGTGATGGCGTCACGGCCCTATTCACCAAGCGCAAGCTGGATGATGAGGCGCTTGAGGACTTGGAAGATTTGTTGCTGACGGCCGATCTCGGAGCGGGTCCCGCCGCCCGCGTTATCGCGCGCCTGGCGAAGGATAAATTCGACAAGGAAGTGACTGACACCGAGATCAAGCAGGCCTTGGCCGATGTTGTGGCCGATACGCTGCGCCCGCATGAGGCCGACTTGGATTTGTCCGGCGCCAGCCCGCAAGTGATCCTGTTTGTGGGCGTCAATGGCGCTGGCAAGACCACGACGTTGGGCAAGATCGCCGCCATGATCAAAGCCGAAGGCCATGATGTGGTGCTGGCGGCCGGGGACACGTTTCGCGCTGCGGCGATCGAGCAAATCCAGGTCTGGGGCGAGCGCACGGGCTGTTCGGTGGTGTCCAAGCAATTGGGCGCGGACGCAGCCGGCTTGGTCTATGAAGCTTATGAGCGCGCCAAAGCCGAGGGCGCGGATGTGCTGCTGGTGGACACCGCTGGGCGGCTGCAAAACAAAGCCGCGCTCATGGACGAGCTGAAAAAGATCGTGCGCGTGTTGAAAAAGCACGATGAAACCGCCCCGCATCATGTGCTGTTGGTGCTCGACGCTACGGTGGGGCAAAACGCATTGAGCCAAGCAGCCGCCTTCACAGAAACCGCCGGGGTTACCGGCCTGGTCATGACCAAGCTCGACGGCACGGCTAAGGGCGGCGTTCTGGTGGCGCTGGCGGATAAACATGCTGAATTGCCCATTTATTTCACCGGCGTGGGCGAGCGTGTGGAGGATCTGGCGCCGTTTTCCGCCGACGATTTCGCCCGCGCTCTGGCAGGCGTGAGCGAAGAAACTGAACCGGCGTGATGCGTGAAGCGATCGCTTGGCCACGGAATTGCGTATAAAGCGAGCACGACAGATATACGGAGAAGCGCGCAGTGAGTGACGTAGCAAAGCAGACAAAAACCGGCGGCGGTCAATTGCTCGTCGACTTGGGGCCAATCATCGTTTTTGTGTTGGCCTACAATTTCGCCAAGCGCGCCGAAACCGTCCCCGACGGCGGTACGGGCAACGCCATTTATTGGGCCACCGGCGCTTACATGGTGGCCACGGCCATCGCGCTGGCCTACGCCAAATTTAAGCAGAACCGCATTCCGCCGCTCTTGCTGGGCACGGCCGCGATCGTCTTTGTGTTCGGCGCCCTTACGATTTTGTTCCAATCCAAGGATTTCGCTTACATCAAACCCACAATCATCAATTGGGCCATGGCCGTGGCGATTGGCGGGTCGGTCCTGCTCGGGCACAATTTATGGAAGCTGGCGCTGCAAACGGGATTTCAACTGCCTGACCATGTTTGGAACGTCTTTGCCTGGCGCTGGACGGGCTTCTTCGTGTTTTTGGGTTTTCTCAATCTGGCCTTGGCCTATGCGCCTGAACAATACGCGTTCTGGCTGAATAGCGAGACTATTGCTCAGCAGGGTTTTCCGGCGGCGCGTGAAGGGTTTTGGGCTGGCGCGAAGGTATGGCTGAATATCCCCTTAACCATCGGGTTCATGGCGCTCAACTTCCCTCTGTTCGCAAAGCACGCTTCCGAAGGCGCCGAGGAGTCGGGCGCCGAACGCGCGGCCAAGACGGACCAGCAGGCTTGAGGTTGTCCCCCACCTCCTGATCCGTCCAGGCTCTACGCCCGGGCTTGGCGCGGCTGTCGCGCGCTGTTGCGGATTGTGCGAACCACCCGCTCCAAACCACGCACCACGTCTTGAGCGCCTGGGCCGATCCAGACACCATGCTCCCGCAGGGCGGCGTGAATCGCACGCTCAGTGGATTTGCTGAGCGATTGATTGCCAACGCCTTGCAGTTCTTCAAGCCGCCAGCCCAGTGCGCCGTCATGGACCAACTCCATCACGGCGGGCTCATCGCCCACCCACTCCAGGAATGCGGAGCGTTCGAACATGGCCCGGCTCACGCACGAGTTCAGGCAGTTGCGGAACCGCCGCGCCGCCGACTTCACCGCATACGTCGAACGCAGAGGCCGCAACCGCCCGGTTTCCTCAATCGGAACCGGCAGCTGATCCGGTTTGACGCTGCGCAACGCCAGAGCAAAGAATTGCTCCCGGTTGCTAGAGCGCGCTAGTCGCTCCACAAAGCGCCGTCCAGCGGCGTCCGGATCTCGGCTGCCGCGACCGGTAAGCGTCACGGCGTCGTTGATCAACTGCGCCTCCCAAGGCGTTTGGATGAACCGCAACACTTCAGGACTGCGCAACGCGGCCGGCAAGCGCTCCAGCGCCTCCAACATGAGCGGCGAAATCTGCGCCATGTGGCGCAACGCCTTGAGCTCCACCGCGTCTGGCCGGACCATATGCAACAGTCGGCGATACTCCGCCGGCCGCCAGGGATAGTCTTCAAGCTTGCCAAGAAGCTTGATCACCGTCCGCGGCGCGTCTGGCCGCCAGCGCGCCAACATGACGTCACTGCGCGCAAACTCGCAATCTTCGGCGAACACCTCGCGGGTCAGGCCCGGGGCTTTGCCGATGCGCGTGATGCACATCCACGCCAAGTGCCGACGCGCGGCCGGCAATCCCAAAATGGTGTTATAGGGCGGCGTCCACACCCGTGACGCCGCACCGGCATACGCCTCGGCGACCTCCTGCAGTCGCGCGAAGGCGCAGCTATGCTGCAAGCCCGCCATCGCGGTCTCTCCTGAATTCAAATTGTCACAAAGGATTCAGTTCGCACGCGATCAATCGCTGGCGCAGCCCGCGAGTGCTGACGCGCGTCGAACGGGATTCTGTCCCTGTATTTGGTTTTTCAACGGCATGAGCACTCTCCTGCTCCACTAAGGCTGCGGACAATGCCCAAAATGAATACCAAAGGCAAGCCATCAATTCTTAATCTTGATCACAAATCGCTGATGTGTGTTTTTTTACGTTCATCAGAGTTGAATGCTGGTCAAGCGCCGACCGCTCGGCTATAGCCCTCGCTCCTTGGAGTGATCCGCGCAAATGGTTGCGCGACCCCAGAACTGCGGGAGACCGAAATGACTGACGAAAACGCCCTGAAGAAACGCATTAAAGCTCAAAGTGAAATCAAAGATGTGGACGCGGTTCTTGCCGCAGCGTTGCCTGCTGTTCGCGAAGGCACAAGCTCCGGTGAATGGTTCGCCATTAAGTGCCCGCGCCTTGATGACCAAGTGAACAACCGCGTCACCAATTTGGAGCTCAACGCCAATTTGGCCGCCAATTTCGGAGACAAGGGCGCGGAAGGCGATGGGTCGCCAACCTATGCGGCGCAAGCCCTGGCGCGCGCCATCCTGGCCGAAATTGCTGGCGGGGACGACCGCACCGCAACCCTCGGCGGCGACGACTATGAGGTACAGTTCGCCACACCAAAGCGCGGCGGACGCACCCAATTGCGGCTGCGCAATCCCAATGCTTCGGCCGGAGACGGCGAATCTGACGACGCGGAAGCGACTGGCGAATAACCATCGCCTGTTTGTGAACGGCGCATGGGTGGTGTTTCGCGCCCCCAGCGCTACTCTCGCGGTCTCAAGTTATGGGGACCAAGGGAGACCACTATGCGCCGTTTCACTCTCGCGTTGTTTGCCTGCACATGCCTGGCAGCGCCGGCCATTAGCCAACAGGACGTTGAAATCACCACCACCGATCTCGGCGACGGCATCTACATGCTTGAGGGCCGGGGCGGCAATATCGGCATTTCGGTCGGCAATGACGGCGTGTTTATGGTCGACGATCAGTTCGAACCGATCACGCCGCTGATCAAGGAGGCGATTGCTGCGGTGAATGACGGCGATGGCGCCGTGCGGTTTATCCTCAACACGCACTATCATGGCGACCATACGGGCGGAAACGAGGTATGGGCCGGCGAAGGCGCGGACGTGTTCGCCCACGACAATGTGCGTCTGCTCATGATGGAGCCGCCCGCCTCGACGCTATCCGGAGAGGCCCAAGAGCCCCAACCTGAAGGCCGTTGGCCGGTGGCGACCTATAATGATCGCCTCACCTTCCACATGAATGGCGAAACCGTGGAAGTCATCCATGTCGAAAACGCCCACACCAATGGCGATTCGATCGTGTGGTTCAGCGAGGCGGATGTGCTGCATGCCGGGGACACGGTGTTCAACGGCGTTTACCCCTATATTGACATCAATGCCGGTGGGTCGGTGGACGGGCTCATCGCCGCTCAAGAGTTCATCCTCTCCCTCGTGGGCGACGACACACAAATCATCCCCGGTCACGGGCCGTTGGCGACCAAGGCCGACCTGGAGGATAATCTCGCCGTGCTCACGAACATCCGCGACTTGGTGGCGGAACGAATCGCAGCGGGCGACACATTGGAAGAGGCCGTCGCCGCCAATCCCCTGGCCGAGTACGATCAATCCCACGGCCAGTTCTTCATCAAGTCCGACCAAATGGTCACTGTTGTTTATAATGATCTGACATCTGAGGATTAAGGGCTGCGCGGGCCTTCCATAGTTTCGGGCGCGTGGAGGCCCATTCTCCCTAAGCCAAAGTGATTCGGTTCCCACTCCG
>CAZWVH010000096.1:0-7376 GCA_964636945.1 uncultured Caulobacterales bacterium
CTCACAAACGATTATACGCCACCTCGCGGGTGTCGCACTGGGAGATGGATTGGCCTTCAAAGCCGTTGGTGAACCAACGCGCGCGTTGCTCTGACGTGCCATGTGTGAAGCCGTCGGGCATGACCCGACCCGTGGCGTTGCGTTGCAGCGTGTCATCGCCCACCGAGGCCGCCGCGCGCATGGCTTCGCGCAAATCCCCGCGCTCAAGTTGCACTTGCGACAATTGCTGGGAACGCGCCGCCCACACGCCGGCCAGGCAATCGGCCATCAGCTCCACGCGGACTTGGACTTGGTTCGCCGCCGCTTCAGATCGCGCCCTGCGTTGTTCACGCTGGGACCACTCGAACACGCCGATGAGGTTTTGAACGTGATGGCCCACCTCGTGCGCAATCACATAGGCCTGGGCGAAGTCGCCAGATGCGCCGAGTTCGCGGCCCATATTCTGCAAAAAGGCAAGATCGATATAAACGCTCTCGTCTGGCGGGCAGTAGAAGGGCCCCATCTGCGCCGAGCCGAAACCGCAATTGGTGTTGGTGGCGTTGGTGTAGAGCACGAGGCTCGGTTGGCGATAAGCCGCGCCTGATTCGCGAAACACCGCCGTCCAGACATCTTCGGTCGAACCAAGCACGGCGGCCGTGAAGTCCGCCAGGCGCTCTTCTTCCGGCGCGCCCTCATAGGGCTCACTGGTCGCGGGATCGCTATAGCCCCCGCCACTGGCGCCGAACATGGAGGCGTTAATCATTTGCTGAAAACCGGGGATGAACAGATACGCCCCAACTCCGATGACGAGGACTGGCAATAAAAACCGCCGTCCCAGCCTACTGAACAACAGCCGTAAGAGCAGCATGGGAATGGCGGCCGCCATGCCAATGCCCGCCGCGCTTTGTCCGCGCCGATCTTCCACATTGCTGCTGCGCCGTTGTTTGCCGTAACGCATAATGCTCCCTCGCCGGTGAATTGGCCCTTCCGCATGATGGTACCACACCGTTGGCGCCTGGAAAGCCGCCGTTTCGTGATCAATCCAACTGTGAGCGTGCGGCGTAGACCGTGATAGATCGATCATGGGGAAACCGCCTTGCGCACCGTAATTGCCGCTAGCCTTTTGACATTGACTGCGATGGGAATGGGCACAGCTTCAGCACAGGACGCAGATTGCGTCGTTATCACAGATTTTACCACTCCGGCTCAGCGCAATTGGGTCACCGTCAATGACAATGTCATGGGCGGACGATCCAGCGGCGGGCCGAGTTATACCGACAGCACATTGCTGTTCACCGGTTCGACCAACACCGATGGCGGAGGGTTTTCCTCAATCCGCTTGGCGATGGACGGCGCGAGCCTCGCGGGGCGCGACCATTTCTTAGTGCGCATAAAGCCGGATGCACGAACGTATCAGCTCACCGTACGCACTCAGGTGCGCTTTCGCGGCATGGCCATCGCCTATCGCGCCACGCTGGCAACTGCGGCGCCGGGCAAATGGGCCGAAGCGCGGGTCCCATTTGTGGATCTTGAGCCCACTTATTTTGGAGAGCGTGTCACCGCTCCGCCTTTCGCGCCGTTAGACGCGCAAGCTTTGGGCATCATCATCAATGACAAGACCGATGGCCCCTTCGCGCTCGAAGTGGACTGGATCAAGGCCTGTTCCTCCCCGCAATCTCGCGCCTAATCCGTCTTTGGCCTTGACCTTGCTAGTGCGTGGCGCTTGTGTGCGGTAATCCGCCGCAACACGCTCAGGAGGCGCGCCATGACCGTCCAGCTCTACCACAATCCCCATTCGCGCGCGGTGATGATCCACGCATTGCTTGAGGAGATCGGCTGTCCGTACGAGCTCAAGCATGTGGACTATGAGGATGGCTCCATGCGCACACCCGAGTTCCTTGCGCTCAATCCCATGGGCAAGGTGCCGGTTCTCGTCGATGGTGAGTCGGTGGTGACGGAGACTGGAGCGATTGCAATTTATCTGGCGGATAAGTACAAGTCGCCGAATGATTTAGCGCCGGGCATCGATGATCCGCGGCGCGGCGACTATCTGCGTTGGATCGGCTTTCAGTCTGGCGCCATTGAAGGCGCCATGACCCAGGCTGGCGCTAAGTTTGACATTATGCGCCAACAGGCGGGCTGGGGCAGTGTGGAGCTTGTGGTGGACGTGCTGGATGATCGCCTGGCTAAGGCGGACCCGTGGTTATTGGGTGATTGGTTCACTGCGGCGGACGTGTTGATTGGTGCGGCGGCTGGATGGGCCATGGGCTTTGGGCTGTTTCCCAGTCGGCCAAACATTGCCGCCTATTTGGGTCGGGTGATGGCGCGCCCCGCCTTTCAAAAAGTAATGCCCAAAGATAGCCAGGCTGCGGAGTAGTCCATGGCCAATGACCCGGAAATCGGCGGCCGCGAACCGCTGCCCGTCGAGGTGCAAGAAGGCGAAACGTATTACTGGTGCGCCTGTGGCCGTTCAAAGGCGCAACCCTTTTGTGATGGCTCTCACAACGCGGAAGGCTGCGCATTCACTCCCATGGCATGGACTGCGCCCGCCACGCGCACCGTGTTCTTCTGCACCTGTAAGCGTTCGAGAAAGTCGCCCTTGTGTGATGGCTCGCACAACACGCTGTCGTGACGATGCCCGGATTGCACCCCTATATGGCCTTGGCGCTCGCCATTTGCGCTGAGGTCGCTGGAACGCTTGCGCTCAAAGCCTCGGACGGCATGAGCAAGGTCGGTCCCACCAGCGTTGTTGTCATCGGCTATGGGATTGCGTTTTACCTGCTCTCAGAGGTGGTGAAATCCGTCCCTTTGGGCGTGGCTTACGCGATTTGGTCCGGCGCGGGTGTGGCGCTGATCGTGATCCTGAGCGCGGTGTTTTATCGGCAGATCCCCGACGCACCCGCGCTGATTGGCATCGGGCTGATCGTGGCCGGCGTGATCGTTATCCAGCTATACTCAAAATTGGCGGGGCATTAGGTATTGGAGCACGCAACTCCGACCGCGCCCGTCGTTCTTGACGCCAATATCGTGTTGGGCTGGTGTTTTGGCCGCGCCATTCCCGCCAGTTCGCGCAAACTCTTGCTTCGGGTGCGCCGTGAGGGCGCTCAGGCCCCAGAATTACTGCGCCAGGAAGCCGGCGGCGTGATCCAACGCCGGGCCGGCGGACGCAAACTTTCGGCCAAGCGTGCGCACTGGTTCGCGCAGTTTTTCAATGACTTGCCCATTACCTACGATCCCGTCGGCGCCGCAGAGGATTATGTTGCTGCTCATGCGCTCGCCGAGACCATGCGGCTCACCGTCAAAGACGCGGCGTACTTGGAGCTTGCTCTGCGCACCGGCGCGCCGCTCGCCACGCGCGACCGCGCACTGGCCGCCGCCGCCAAGCGCATGGGCGTTGAAGTGGTTTGACGCCTTCAACACCGCTGCGCCCTTGATCTGAACAGCGAATGCGCTAGGGCTTTGCGCTGCATCATCTGAACGCACAATCCCATGCCCCAATTACTGCTCGAACTGCTGACCGAAGAAATCCCCGCACGCATGCAAGCGCGCGCCGCCGCTGATTTGGAGCGCATGCTGCTTGGCGCGCTCAAAGACGCGGGCCTGACGCCGGAGCATGCGCAAACCTTCGCAGGGCCGCGCCGGCTGACCGCGGTGGTTGATGGCCTCGCTGAGAAATCGCCCGACGTGCGCGAAGAACGCAAAGGCCCGCGCGTGGGCGCGCCGGACAAAGCGGTGGCGGGCTTTTTGCGTGGGGCGGGGCTGGCCGACATCGCCGAAGCTGAACAGCGCGAGGACAAAAAGGGCGCTTATTACGTCGCGGTGATCGCGCGCGAAGGCCGACTGACGCCCGACATCATCGCCGAGGCCGTGCCCGAGATCATCCGCAAGTTTCCTTGGCCCAAATCAATGCGCTGGGGCGAGGGCAATGTGCGCTGGGTGCGTCCGCTGCAACGGATTGTGTGCCTGTTTGACGGCGGCATTGTGCCGTTTGAGATTGCCGGCGTTGAGTCCGGCAATGTCACCGAGGGCCACCGTGTGATGCATCGCGGTCCGTTTTTGGTGACCAATTTCAAGGGCTATCGCGAGGCGCTGGAGCATCAAGGCCATGTGCTGCTGGATGCGGCCGACCGGGCTGCGCGGATTTTGGCGGACGCGCAAAAAGTGTGTGCAGACGCCGGCTTGGAGTTGGTGGAGGACCAGGGCCTTTTGAACGAAGTGGCCGGCCTGGTGGAATGGCCGGTGGTGCTGTTGGGCGACATGGATCCTGATTTCCTGGACCTGCCGCCCGAGGTCATTCGCCTGTCCATGCGCACCCACCAAAAATACTTCGCGGTTAAGGACCCTAAGACTGGCAATTTGGCCCCCAACTTCGTGGTGGTGGCCAATCAGCAGGCCCCGGACGGCGGCAAAGCCATCGCGGTAGGCAATGCGCGCGTGCTCTCGGCGCGGCTCTCTGATGCGCGCCATTTTTGGGACAATGACCGCAAAACCCCGCTGGCGGCTAATCTGCCCAAGCTTGAAGATATTGTGTTCCACGCCAAGCTGGGCTCCATCGCCGATAAGGCTGAGCGCGTGGCACAGTTAGCACGGGAGTTGGCCCTAGACTCCGACAACGGCATCGATGCCCATGCCAATCTGGCCGAGACCGCAGCGCAGTTAGCTAAGGCCGATTTGGTTAGCGAAATGGTCTATGAATTCCCCGAACTGCAAGGGGTGATGGGCCGCTATTACGCGTTGATCGAAGCGGGCTTCGATCCGCTCGATCCGAAGAAAAAACGCAAGAAGACGAAAACGCCTTCGCCCGCGGAGGGGCATGTCTCAACCGAGCTTGCGAAGGTTGAACAAAAAGAGCCAACCGAGCTTGCGAAGGTTGAACAAAAAGAGCCAACCGAGCTTGCGACCGTTGAACCCAAGGACGCCCGCGCCGTTGCCGACGCCATTCGCGATCACTATAAGCCCCAAGGTCCGAGCGATGAGGTCCCCACTGATCCCATCGCAGTGGCCGTGGCGTTGGCCGACAAGCTGGACACGCTGGTGGGCTTTTGGGCGATTGACGAAAAACCCACAGGCAGCGGAGATCCTTACGCGTTAAGGCGTGCGGCCTTGGGTGTAATTCGACTTGCCTTAGGCAGTTGGGTCCGGCTGCCGCTGACGGCATTGATCCAAGAGCACTACAAACGCACGTGGGCGACTGCAGTATTAAGCGCGGCGCGCATCAACTCATACAAAACGTTCGATGGAACCAACGTGAATGTGGCAAGGCGCCCCTTCGCAAAAGCCTGGCAAGACACCGAACGCCTTGAGGAGTTATCAGGAGCGGTTCGCATTCATCTTGATGGCGTCAGGAGCGGTGAGGAGTTAATTGGCACTCGCGACGTTGGCGGAGCGACCGTGCTGGCGATTCCCGATAACCGCGCAGATACGCACGCCTGGGAGTATCAGCTGGAGGTTCCCCGACACGTCTTCGAATTTCGGCCGCCGGAAGACCTTCTCGCCTTCTTTGCCGATCGCCTCAAAGTTCACTTGCGCGACCAAGGCCAGCGCCACGACCTCATTGATGCCGTGTTTGCCCTTGGCCAACCACCGAAAGGCGGCAAGGGCGACCGCCCGCCGGTCGGTCAGGCCGCCCCCGCGGAGGCGTCGGCGCAGCCGACCGCCGTGAGCGCAAATGACGATCTCGTCCTCATCGTCAAACGCGTCGAAGCGCTGGGCCAGTTTCTCGACACCGATGATGGTCAGAACCTTTTGGCGGGCTATAAACGCGCGGCCAATATCCTCCGCGCGGAAGCCAAGAAAGAGAAAAAGTCCGAGGCCGATTACGCCGTCGCGGTCGATCCCAAACTTTTCGACCAGGATGAAGAGCGCGAGCTTTACGACGCCCTCACCAAGGCGCGCGCGGCGGCTGAAAAAGCTGTCGCCAAGGAAGACTTCGCCGCCGCCATGGCCGCCATCGCACCGCTGCGGCCCAAGGTCGACGCGTTCTTCGACCATGTGACGGTCAATGCCGATGTTCCCGCTCAACGCACAAATCGATTGGCGTTATTGTCCCTGTTGCCAAGCGCGCTGAGCGCGGTGGCGGATTTTTCCAAGGTGGAAGGATAAGGGGCGGCCGTTTTTGAACAGAAATTTCGCCAACAGCGTGTAGCCGGACACCGTTTGCTTGCGCTTAACTCTTTGATTCTATGGATGGGGGCCTGGGGCGCGACGAAGCGTCCCTTGCAAATGCAACAAAAGTGTGAAGAACACGTGTGCAGTGCAGCATGAATGCACCCGGGGGGGTGTACGCCGGGAGCTTCGCACCGGAAGGACGACGAGGTCGACATGGCGATGGCGCAGACAATGACGAAGTGGGTCTATGCCTTTGGTGGAGGGTCCGCCGAGGGCGGAGCGGGCATGCGAGACCTGTTGGGCGGCAAGGGCGCCAATCTGGGCGAAATGAGTTCATTGGGCCTGCCGGTGCCGCCGGGCTTCACCATCACCACCGAAGTGTGCACAGCCTTCTACGACCTTGATCGGCAATATCCCAATTTGCTCACCGACCAAGTGCGCACGGCGTTGTCTGAACTGGAGCGCGTTTCGGGCAAACGCTTTGGCGATCCGGAAAATCCGTTGCTGGTCTCGGTGAGGTCGGGCGCGCGCGTGTCCATGCCGGGCATGATGGACACGGTGTTGAACCTCGGTCTCAACGACGAAGCGGTGGAAGGTTTGGCGCAAAAATCGGGCGATGCGCGCTTTGCCTATGACAGCTATCGCCGGTTCATCCAGATGTATTCCGATGTGGTGTTGGGCGTGCGCCATGACGTGTTTGAGAGTCTCTTGGAAGACTACAAGGAAGCGCGCGATTATTCTCAAGACACCGATCTGACGGCCGACGATTGGCGTGCGCTGGTGGGCGACTATAAGCAAGCCGTGCTGGAAGAGCGCGGCGAGCCGTTTCCCTCCGACCCTGAAGAACAATTGTGGGGCGCCATTGGCGCGGTGTTCAGCTCTTGGATGAATCCGCGCGCCAAGAAATTCCGTGAAATTCACGACATTCCCCAGCGTTGGGGCACAGCCGTCACCGTGCAGGCCATGGTGTTTGGCAATATGGGCGAGCGCTCCGCCACCGGCGTGGCGTTCACGCGCAATCCCTCCGACGGTGAAAAGGCCTATTATGGCGAGTTTCTGATCAACGCCCAGGGCGAGGATGTGGTCGCCGGCATCCGCACGCCGCAAGCCTTGACCGAGGCCAGCCGCCTGCATCGGCGCGAAACGCGCCCGTCCATGGAATCCGCCATGCCCGAGGCGTTCGCCGAGCTGATCACCGTGTTCGATAAGCTCGAGCGCCATTATCGCGACATGCAGGACATTGAGTTCACCGTAGAAGACGGCCGGTTGTGGATGCTGCAGACCCGCTC
>CAZWVH010000097.1:0-6730 GCA_964636945.1 uncultured Caulobacterales bacterium
GCGCCCACATGGCGCCCAACATATGCATGTCCATGGTCATTTCAGTGGGAACCACCCGCAATGTGGGCGGCTGTCCAGGAATGGCCAGTTCGGTATTAAAAATGTTCGGGATGGTCTGGGCGATCTCCAACGGCGAGATCTCATCGCGATTGATGCGGTTGCCTTCCATGCTCATTTGCATGAATCGGTAGGAGAACATGAACTCCCCAGCCTCATGCATGTGATCGCCCATCACGCCTATGGGCGCGTGCTCGTCGGCGCGCCCTGGACCGTCATTTTCATCTTGGTGATCGGCAAGCGCGGCGCTTGCAAACGCTAAAACCGCCAGGCTCGGTGCGAATAAGTACTTCATATCAAACTCCAAATCGGATGTGAGTGCATGTCTAAGCGCGGCTTGACGCACTCAATGGCGGGGCGCGCGAGGTGACAAACGCACCTGCCGCTAAACCTCTTAAAGTTTGGTGATGAATGGGCGGGCGCAGCGCGATCCGCGTCCCGTTATCCAGCAATGTGAATTCAGATGGGGGAGGCGGGATAACCGCCGCGCTGAGTATGCAATGGGGGCAATCTGGACCGGTCGTTAGCGTTGGACTGGACAAACCCTTTCCGGTCAAGTCTTGGATCTCGCGCCACTTCGCCAGGGCTTCAGGCGCGGCGCGTTCTCCACACCAGACATTGGCGAATTCATTGTAATCGGTGGTAAAAGGCGCTGACAACGCGGCCGTATGCGCGACGAGGCAAAACGCCAATGCCGCCATGAACGGTTCGCGCAAGCCGCGCCTAAGATATGCCAAAACCACCCTCATGTCGTCTGACTACCCCGATTGGTCGGGGTTGACTACTGCGCTGAGAACTGAAGCGCGCGCAATTTTGCATAAAGGCCTTCAGTTTGACTGCGCAGCTGAGCGTCCGTGCCGCGCTCCACCACCCGGCCCTGATCGAGCACGTAAATTATGTCGGCCGCCATCACCGTTGCCAGCCGGTGGGCAATCACAATTGTGGTGCGTCCGTGCGACAATCGGTCAAGCGCTGCCTGCACCCGCGCTTCGGATTCGGCGTCGAGTGCGCTGGTGGCCTCATCGAGCAAGAGGATGGGCGCATCTTTAAGGAACGCGCGGGCTAGGGCGATGCGTTGGCGCTGCCCGCCAGACAGGCGTGAACCGCCTTCGCCCACCTGGGTGTCAAAGCCGTCGGCCAGTTGTGTGATAAAGTCTGCCGCCGCAGCTTCGGCGGCGGCTTCGATTTCAGCCATTGTCGCGTCGCTCCTGCCAAAAGCGATATTGGCCGCAATGGTGTCATCAAACAAAATCGCGTCTTGGGACACCAGCGCGCACGCATCACGAACTGAAGCCAAGCTGGCCGATCGGATGTCAACGCCATCAATCAGCACCCGTCCGGCCGTCGGGTCGTAAAGACGTGGGATCAAATTGAGCACCGTGGATTTGCCTGCGCCTGAGGGGCCAACAAGTGCGGTGGTTTTGCCCGCTTGGAACTGCAGGTCCAACTGATGCAGAGCTTGATCCCCGCCATCATAGGAAAATGAAACCGCCTCGAATTGTACTTCGGCCTTTTTAACCGACAATGGCGAGGCTGCCGGTAGGTCGACAATGTGCGGACGCTCGTCCAGCACGTTGAAAATCCGCTCTAGCGCGCCAAAGCCTTCTTGGACTACCGCATTCATGGTGCCCAGCGCCCGGGCGGCCGGCGCGATAATGGCCAGGCTCGTGAGCAGGCTGACAATGTCGCCAATGTCTGTGGCCCCCGATTGAACGCGCCAGGCCGCGAGCGCCAACAGACCAGCCAGCGCGGCGCCGCCGGCCACTTCCATCAATGGTTCGATGCGCGCCCGACCTTCGGCAATCCGCCGTTGCAGCTCAAAGCGTTCCTGGAACACGCCCCTTGCGCGTTCGGCCTCATAGTTCTCCAACCGGTAGGTCTTCACCATCCGCGCGCCTGAAAAACTCTCAGACAGCATTGCTGTTGCCTGTCCAATTTGCTCTTGGGAGGCGCGCGAATGCTTGCGCAATCGCCGGCCGATTGCCGCCACGGGCACGATGGCAAGGGGATAGGCCAAGAACAGGACTGCTGTGATCACCCAGTCCAGATAAAACATCCAGCTCACAGCCAATATGATCACCAAGGCGTCGCGCACCAAATTGTTCGAGGCGCGCACCAAGGCCTCGCGGAGCTTGTCGGCGTCGTGGGTGAGCCGCGCTACCAATGACCCCTTGGTCTCACTTTGAATGCGAGCGAAATCGGCGTGAAGCAGGCTGGCAAAAGTTGCGTTCTGTAGATCGCGCACGGCCAACAGTGTGGTGGTTTGGGTCACAACCATTTGCGCATACAGCGCACCGCCACGCAGAATGGTCAGCCCAATCACCGCCAGCGGCAAAAGTCGGATGGCTTGAAAGTTTTCAGCTTGGATCTGGTCTGTGGCCCATTTGACCGCCACAGCATAACCCGTGCTCGCGGCCGCGAACGCCGCCATGAGGACGAAGGCGAGCAAGACGCGCGGGGTATATCGGCTCAGCCAATCTCGCCACAGCCTCCAGGCCATGGCCCACGTATCGTCTCGTTGTGAGGCGGTAGGCTCACCTGACGGCGGTGTCGACGTCACGCGTTCTCGCCATGCGAGTCGGTTTCCGGATCGAGCAGGCGGTGCGCATGAATAATGAAATAACGCATATGCGCATTGTCCACGGTCTGTTGGGCCTTGGCCTTCCAGGCGTCATAGGCCGCGCGATAACTGGGATAGGCGCCAACGAACTCCACTTCGCTCAAGTCCTTAAATTCCACTTCTCGCACGTCGGCCAGTTCGCCGCCGACGACGAGATGCAGCAATTGACGCGGTGGCGTTTCGGTGTCGGCCATAATGTCGTTCCCTTGCGAGCATTGAGCGCTCGCATATACCGACGTCGCGGGCGCTCAATCAAGGGCGGCGCTGAGACGAGCGGCGAAGAGCAAATGACGGGCGGTCGCCGGTTCAATCGCCAATCGTGTCTTTATAGATCACACCATCCTTCATGATCAGGTCGAAATTGGCGTGGGGGTCTGCGATGAGCTCGAGGTCTTCTAACGGATTACCGTCCACCAGGATAAGGTCAGCATAGGCTCCATCCACAATGACGCCATTCGGCAGGGGGTAGGGATCACGTGGGCCCGAGAGCTTAAACAGCGCATAGTTCTCGCTGGTCGCCATCTTTAAGACTTCCCAGGGCTCATACCAGCGTTCAAGTTTGGCCAGGTGCGCGCCCTGGCGCATCGCGTTCGCCTTGCTAAACAGCATGTCCGTGCCAAAGGCGACCTTCAGATCATATTCGATCGCCAGTCTGTAGGCGGCGTCCGTGCCGCGCATCATTTGCAGCTGCTTAGCGCGATTGGCCGAGCCTTCGGGAAGGGGACTGGCGTCCTCATCGTCCAAAAAGGGCTGCAAGGACAACCAGATATCGCGCTCCGCCAAAAGCTCAGCGGTGTCCTCATCAATCATTTGACCGTGTTCGACGCATTGAACGCCCGCTTCCACCGCCGCGCGCACCGCTTTGGGCGTGTAGGCGTGCACGGTGACATAGGTGTTCCAGGCGTCGGCCGCTTCAACGGCGGCCTCCAGCTCTTCGCGCGAATATTGGCGCACGTCCAGCGGGTCGAAGTCCGATGCCACGCCGCCGCCCGCCATCACTTTGATCTGCGAGGCCCCGGCGCGCAGCACCTCGCGGGTGCGTTTACGCACCTCCGGCACGCCATCGGCGATCACCACAAAACCTGCGCGCTCTAACGGCGTGAGCACGCCAGCTTCGGCGGGAATTTCGAGGCGCGAGCGAAAATCTGAGTGCCCGGATGTCTGCCCAATCATGGCGCCGGAGGGATAGATCCGTGGCCCCGCGATTAGGCCTTGGTCAATGGCGCGCTTGAGTCCAAAGGATGGACCGCCGAGGTCTCGGACCGTGGTGAAACCACGCATCAACGTATCGTGCGCAGCCTGCGCGCCAACGATTGCGACATAGTCAAGCCCAGCGGACAACAACACGGGCTGCGGCGCATCCTGAATCATAATGTGGACGTGGGCGTCAGTGAGGCCAGGCATCAGCACGCGGCCATCGCCATCGATCACGGTCGCGCCGTCTTCAAAAATTCGATCCGTGGTGACGGCCGCGATGATATTACCTTCGATGAGCACATTGGCGTCTTCGATGAGGTCTTCATTCACCCCGTCAAAGACGTGGACATTGGTGATCAAGATCCGGTTTGGTTCATCCTGCGCGGCGACGGGCGCGCCCACAGCGGCGGCGAACACCAGCACCACGTGTAATAGCCATGTCTTCATCATCAACCCCAACGGCGTTTACAGTTTTGCTACGTCACTAATGAAGTACCGCTTCCCCGTCAAAGTCTTTTGGCGCCTGGGCTGTGACGGTGATTTGCCCGCCTGTTGTTATCGCATCGAAAAACCAGATCAAATTATCAAAAAATCAACTCGCGTGTTAATTTATCGGCGACCAATTTAGGTATAATTATAACTGTAATGAAGAACTACTGTTCAGGTGTGTTCTGTCTAATGTCCTTCTTCAGTCCAATTCCCTGTTTAAACCGCTCGTTAAGCAAGTGGGCGTAAAATCTATGTGCGAATAGGGGTATTGAAGGCATGTCAAATACAACGTGGCTCGAAAGCGGATCAGTTGCGGTGCTCGCTATCATTTCGACGGCAAGCGCTGCATTTGGTCAAGTCTATGAAAAATCGCGGTTTGAGATATCCGCGGGGGGCTACATTACGACGTTCGACAGCACCATTCGCGTCGACGTCAACGATGTTGACCTCGGGACCATCATCAAACTTGAGGACGCGCTTGGCCTGGAAGAGCAGCTGACGGTATTTCGGGTTGATGGAGTTTGGCGCATTGCCGACAGGCATAAGATCGAGGGGCGGATCTATGACTTTGGCCGGTCCGCCGGGATTGAAATCGAAGAAGAAATCGAGTTTGACGGGCAGACGTTCGTGGCGGGCGCGTTTGTTGAAAGTTCAATCGATCTCGCACTTTTCGCCATCAGCTACCAATACTCTTTAATCCGCAGACCGCGAGCCGAATTGTCCATCGGCGCTGGATTAAACACCGTTGACCTTAAGGCCGACCTCGCGGCCGGCGCCACGTTCGAAGGTGATGAGCTCATCTCCGGCGCCGTCAGCGCTTCAGAAGGATTGTTGGCGCCGGTGCCTACAGTCAATGCAAATGGTCAATACTATCTAACCAAACGTCTATCCCTGTTGGGGGGAGCTGATTATTTTACGCTATCGATCGATGCGCTTGATGGCTATCTTATTGATGCAAGAGCTGGCGCCCAATTCGATTTTTCGGAGAATTTTGCCGCGATCATTGAATACAATCTGGTCGATATTGATGTCAGCAGCGACATCGACGACTTCCGCGGCGCGGTGAGCCTGAAGTACGATGCGATTTTTGCATCCGCGAAAGTGTCCTTCTGAACGCGAACTCGACGTCCTTGCCGACAAGGCGCTGTATTGTGTCCCGCACTCGGCGTGCGGGTGGATTGATACGCATCAGGGGGCGGCTCGACGTCGAGCTGACGCATCAATTGATCAGCGGATATATGTTGTTGGCGAAGTAGTGCATGGAAAAATCATGTCCCTCCACGCAGGCTGTGGCGGTGCGCCCGTCGCGAACTGACAATACGCCCAACATATGACCGGCATTATAGACGGCCTCATGCATGGCTTCGCGCTCAATCGTATCTTCAAGGCGCGCCCAGCGCATCACTGTCTCGGTATAGTTGCCCCACGCTTCTTGTTTACACTCGCGCGCCATCCCGTTCATCCGTCCGGCTTCGGCAAGCGGACGGGCGATCTCCAACGGAATTTCCGGCAGACGACAGTTGGCGGCCAATTCATGATTGTCGGTGCGTAATGCCTCGAGCGCACGCGAACAGCCCAGGGCAACTTGTTGAACCAAAGCCACTTCCTCGTCCGTAAGCGGTTCAGCCGGATTGTCGGCCCAAGCTGGTGTCGCTGCGGTTATGAGCGCAATGGCGGAAATGAACAGACGCATGACAGTATTTCCTCCCCCGAAATCACTGGCTGTGGATTGGACACAAAACCTGCCCGCTCGTCTAGAAAAAAGGACAACCAGAGTCAGGAGATGGGAGCGCAGCCCGCCCCCATGCCGCATGGCGTTCGCCGACGGCCGAGCTAGCTTCGCTGAAGCACGAGGAGCATGCAATGGCCTACAAATCCCTGCGCGAGTTCATCGAACGGCTCGAGGCGGACAGCGATCTGAAACGCATCGCCCAGCCGATTTCGACGCATCTGGAAATGACGGAAATCCAAACCCGCTTGCTCCAATCCGGCGGCCCGGCGGTGCTGTTTGAAAATCCCGTCCACGAGGATGGCAGCGCAAGCGAAATGCCTGCCCTGGTCAATCTGTTTGGCACGGTGGAGCGGGTGGCGCGCGCGGTCACCCTCGACGGCAAGGAGCGGCGCACGGCGAAGGATTTGCGCGAGGTGGGCGAATTGCTGGCGTTCTTGCGCCAACCCGAGCCGCCGCGCGGGTTTCGCGACGCCTTGGACCTTGTGCCGCTGGCGCGCACCGTCATGGCCATGCGTCCCGCCAATGTGGGGCGCGCGCCCTGCCAAGAGGTGGTGCTGCAGGGGGCGGACATAGATCTCGATCGCTTGCCGATCCAGGGCTGCTGGCCGGGCGAGCCGGCGCCGCTGATCACCTGG
>CAZWVH010000098.1:0-6713 GCA_964636945.1 uncultured Caulobacterales bacterium
TCAGCTTGACCAGAGGCGTTCCATCAACCGCGCTTTGACGAATGGTTTCGTCAAAAAGAATCACCCCGGAGATCGCGCTCATTCCCTCAGAGCGGAACAACAATTCGCGATAGTCGCGACGATTGTTCTCCGTGCTGTCCAAGCCAATGGAATCAAAGCGCTTCTTGATCGTGCCCGAGCTTTCGTCGGCAGCCAAAATGCCCTTGCCAGGCGTGACCATGGCCTCGGCGACGGTATGCAGTTGCTCTAAATTCATCGTCTTCTCCCCCAAGCTCGCCCGTGCGATTGCTTGTGCCCAGTGGTTTAACCGTGAATCGAAGTTTATCGCAAAGCGGCACGAACGATAAGCATTCCATCAGGCGCAATTCACCGGTTTCTGGCTTATTTAGGGTAAGGTCACGGCCGCAAACACGCCGCCATCCGCGTCCGCCGCCAAAGTGACATCCAAGTCCTGGTCGCCCGCGCACGTGCGCAAGGTCCACCGCTCGGCCCACGTCTCCACCAATTCGCTATCACCCAATGTGGCGCCTCCGGCCGCCTGGATGTAAGTC
Organism: uncultured Caulobacterales bacterium; assembly: GCA_964636945.1. Lineage (GTDB taxonomy): Bacteria > Pseudomonadota > Alphaproteobacteria > Caulobacterales > Maricaulaceae > CAZADA01. The sequence continues at coordinate 552 of CAZWVH010000098.1, forward strand.
TCAGGGTCGGTCGCCCCGATGAGCGTGGTGTTCACCACGGCGAAGTCGGGATTGGCATCGCTGCAGTCATGGCCGAGCACTTTGGCGGCGATGGCCACTTGGCGCAGATAGTCTTCCTGAAAGCCCGCGACCGTGCGCGTTTCGCCGGGCAATCCGATGCTGATCTGCGCAATCTCACTGGCGGTGGGGACCAGATAAACGAACACATTGTGGGTGATGTTCGGCTGATCACAGCCTTCGGCGCGATACCGCTCGCGGATGATGTCCACCATTTCGAACTGCTCGAATTCCTTGGTCATGTGAGCATCCAAGGCCGACAGGTGCGTTCCCTCAATGCGTTCCAGCGTGCGGGTGTTTTCTGGACACAGTCCGACAATTTGAACGTCGAGCTCCTTAACTGCGCCGTTCACGTAGGTCGCGAAGGACTGCGTGGCGTCCTCGCCCTTGTCGAGCACATAGGCGGTGACGGGCTCTGGAGCATCGCGCATGTGAGCGGGCAACCGCACTTGCGCTTCGGCGCTGTGGGACATTGCCGTCACTGCACCCAACGCGCCGAGCGCCACACACACTGGTTTACTCATCGCGATCCCCTACGCGCTGACTTGGGTTGTCTTCAACACTTCAACCCCTGGCAGGGCCCGCCCTTCGAGCCATTCCAGGAACGCGCCGCCTGCAGTGGACACAAAGGTAAAGTCGTCGGTGACGCCGGCATGATTGAGCGCCGCAACGGTATCCCCACCGCCAGCCACTGAGACCAGCTCGCCAGCGCGTGTGCGCTGTGCGGCGAATTTAGCGGCCTCCACTGTGGCGGTGTCAAAAGGCGGCAGTTCAAACGCGCCGAGCGGACCGTTCCACACCACGGTTTTGGCCTCGGCAATCACATCAGCCAAGGCATCCACAGAGGCGGGTCCGATATCCAAGATCATGTCGTCATCGCCAATTTGATCGATCGGTTTAACCCGATGCGGAGCATGGGCTTCGAACTTCGAGGCCACCACGCCATCCACCGGTAACAGGACGCGGTGGCCGGCCGCCTCTGCGGCGATTTCGATTTCCCGTGCGGTCTGCAGATAATCGCGCTCACACAAGGAATTGCCGATTTCCATCCCGTGGGCCGCGACAAAGGTGTTGGCCATGCCGCCACCCACTGCAACCACATCAGCTTTTTTCACAAGGTTGGTCAGAACATCGATCTTGGTGGACACCTTTGCCCCGCCCACCACGGCAACGACCGGCCGAGCCGGCGAGGACAGCGCTTGGCCAAGATGATCAAGCTCACGCTCCATCGCTTTGCCGGCGCAAGAGGGCAGCAATTGGGCCACGCCCACAGTGGACGCATGGGCCCGATGGGCCGCTGAAAACGCATCATTGACGAAGGCGTCGGCATTGGCGGCGAGCGCAGCGGCGAACTCCGGGTCGTTCGCCTCCTCGCCAGCATGAAAGCGGGTGTTTTCAAGGAGCAGGACTTCGCCGTCCGCCAGAGCATTCACTGCGCCGGACGCACGCGCGCCCACGCAATCTTCCGCAAACCGGACAGGCGCATCGATCAAGCGCGACAGCGGTCCAACGACGGGCGCCAGCGACATGTCAGGGACCCGTTCTCCTTTGGGACGGCCAAAATGCGCGCACAAGATCACTTTCGCGCCCCGATCGCGCAGCGCCGCAATGGTGGGCAAGGCTGCGCGAAGGCGCGTATCGTCCGTGACCTCGCCCCGATCCATGGGCACATTGAAGTCCACACGCACCAAGACGCGCTTTCCAGCGAGCGGCAAATCCTCAATCCGGCGAAACATGGCTGCCCCATTTTTGCGACGATTCACTTGGGCCTAGCCGCCCGTCATCGCTGATGCAATGGCGCAAAGCGGATAGCCAACAATTTTGCGCCTAACGCGAGGCGTCATCCTCGTCTTCATCCTCAGAGCGCGACCCGCCGCCAAGGCTGGCAAACACTGAGTCCGCATCAGGTTCATCATTGTCCGACGGAGCGCGGTGGTCATCGTCGGCGCTGTCAGACACGGGCGAGGCGGCATCATTGGCAAAATCACCGGCGGGCTGAAGCGTTGCACCTTCGTCCACGGGACCTTCAGCCTCGATCATGGCTTTGCGTTTCGAGGCCGCCTTCGTGACCACATTGTCGAGTTCGATCTGGGAACAGAGCCCTAAGGCCACCGGATCTTGGGGTTGAATATTGCTGGCGTTCCAATGGGTGCGATCGCGCACGGATTCGATGGTGACCTTTGTGGTGCCCAACAATTTGCCGATTTGGCTGATGGGCACTTCGGGGTGGTTTTTGAGCATCCACGCAATGGCGTTCGGGCGTTCTTGGCGTTTGGACAACGGCGTGTAGCGGCGCGTGCGCTTCTGTTTGTGTTTTTTGAGCACGTCGTCACTGATGTTCTTTTTCAGCTGCAGCTTGTGATTGGCGTCGGCCTCGGCGCGCTCCAATTCCTCGCGGCTGAGCTGACCATTGGCGATGGGGTCAGCGCCGCGCACGCCGCCGAGCACGTCGCCATCGGCAATGCCTTTCACCTCCAGCGGATGCAATCCGCAGAAGTCAGCGACTTGCTCAAAGGTGAGCGCTGTGTTGTCAATCAGCCAAACGGCTGTCGCCTTTGGCATGAGAACGTCCGCCATTGATGGCTCCTTTATGTGTTTTTCCATAACACTTGGTCTGATCCGGTCACGCCCGTCAAAACCCGACACACTTCGATCAATCCAAGCGTCGTCGCAGCTCATTTACACCGGCGCGACGCGGGAATGTTGGCTATAGAGTAAATCACATTCGGTTTGGCGCAAATGCCCGATGCCATTTACGGGATGAGCAGGATTTTGCCAGCATGTTCGCCACTGTCCATCCGCTCATGCGCCCTTTGGACATCGTGGAGCGAGTAGACGCTGTCAATAACCGGTTGCACCAGGCCCTCTTCAATCCAAGGCCATACGTGCGCCTCCACCGCCGCGATCAACCGCGCCTTTTCTTCAGCCGGCCTCGACCGCAAAACCGATCCCGTCATGGTGAGCCGCTTGAGCATCAGGCGCATTAAATTCACCGTGACTTCGGCCCCTTGGAGAAAAGCGATCTGCACCAAGCGGCCGTCCTGGTTCAGAACGGACAAATTCCTCTGCACATAGTCCCCGCCCACCATGTCGAGGATCACATCGGTCCCACCCGCATCCCGCACGCGCTCAACAAAATCCTCGCGGCGATAATTGATCGCCAACGTGGCGCCGAGCTTTCGACATAGTGCGCACTTTTCATCGGTTCCCGCCGTGACGATCACCCGCGCACCAAATGCTGTGGCCATTTGGATCGCCATCACACCAATGCCACTTGTCCCGCCATGGATCAGGACCGTTTCGCCGCGCCGCAAGCGTCCCGCTTCAAACAGATTGGCCCAAACCGTCACCACTGTTTCGGGCAGCGCGGCGGCATCGCGCAAGGACAGCGACTTTGGCGCAGGCAGTACAGCGCCCTCATGGGCCAACGCCATGTCGGCATAGCCGCCACCGCTTAACAGAGCGCACACCTCATCGCCCACCGCCCAACGGTTGACGCCATCGCCGATCGCCTCGACCACGCCCGACACCTCAAGGCCCAGCACGTCGCTCGCCCCCGGCGGCGGTGGATAAAGCCCCTGGCGCTGCAGAACATCGGGTCGATTGACGCCCATGCCCCGGCAAGCAATGCGAATCTCATTGGCGCCGGGAAGCGGAACAGTGCGTGCAGAAACAACCAGGGCTGCCGGACCACCCGGTTGGGGCGCTGTGACTGCGCGCGGGTCATGATTTTTTTCTAACATTTGATCAGACCACCATCGCCTTCCGTCCTTTAATCGCGCTATATTGGCAAGTCAGGCAACTGACAGGCCAGCGAGCCGCGGAGGGAAATCATGTTCGATGAGGACGGACAAACACCGCAATCTGCGCAAATAGCAATTGGCGATAATTTGGCGATCTTGTCCATTGATGATCTGCGCTCCCGGCGTGAGCTTCTCCTTGCCGAGATCGAGCGGGTCGACGCTGAGTTGTCGTCGAAGCGGGCTGGAAAGGCAGCGGCCGAGGCGTTTTTTACCAATCACTAGCTGGCAGAGCGCTGCCATTGGCGCCGCGATTGCAGTGAGCGTGGTTGGACGTCTATAGGGACGTGGGGCGTGCGACTCACTTTGGGCGCATGAAAGCAGGCGTTGGCGCAACGAGGCGGGCAAATGGCGACGGAACCTTTTCCAAATTCACCGACGGAGTTTGCCAGGTCCGATTTGTTTCAACGCACCTATGCTGAAGGCATGGGCTTGGTTGAAGAAACCGCCGAATTTCTCGAAGGGCCCGGACGAGACATCTCAAAGGAACTGTCCCGCGATGGGGCCTTGGCTTACGCCAATTACAGCATGCGCCTCACCACGCGTTTGATGCACATTGCGTCATGGTTGCTGGTGCAGCGCGCAGTCCGTGATGGCGATATGACGGCCGAGGAAGCGCGCGCGGAGCGATATCGGCTGATGGATGACGACGTCGATGAGGACGATATGGACGGGGCCGTGGACGAACTGCCCGGCGAGCTTATCGAACTGACGGGACGTTGTGACTCACTGTTTTCGCGCCTGTTGCGCTTGGACGAGCGGTTGAACAATCGCGCCCAGAGGCGCAGCACGGAACCAAATCCTGTGGCGCGCCAGATTGCGGACCTGCACGCTGCGTTGGTTGCGCGCGACCGGCACTGAAGTCTGACCAGATTTTTTTGCGAGTAGAACAGTGATCACAGAAGGCCAATAAGTCTTCGCGGATCAGTATTCCCAAGCGATCGACATGCCCACAAACTGTTCGTTGGCCTGATAACCATAGGCGCTGTATTCGCGATATGTCGCCGCCAGAGCGATGTTGGCCAAACCGTAGCGCCAAGCCACGCCTGCTTGCGCATCGCCCACCAACACCATGTCCTCCACAGCCATGCCCCCATCCGAAACAAATGCGGACGAACGCGGCTTCCAGGTGAGCGCTTGGGCGTCGGCGCCGATAAACAGAAACCAACTGCCATCGGCCATGGGCCGGCCGTCACTCACCAAGCCCTTGCCGAACCGCACCAGAGCACTGGCCTGAGCGCCGGTTCCGCCCAGGCTGTCCACGTTCACATTGGCCTTAGATGAGACGTCAATGCCGAAACTGCCAAAATTCTGAGACGGGACGAGCTGGCGCGCATTTTCGCCCTGCAGATTGCCATACCCAATTTCCGACGGCTGAGCGAGACCGCCCGCCCACTGCGTCACGCGATCACGCGCTGGCATGGCGGCAATGAATTCCGGTTGGTCAAACCGCGTATTGGCGTTTGTGCGGGCCACAGTGCGATCCAGCCGGTCCACCCACAATCGGTCGCGGCCCACAAACTGTAAGCCATCAGACGGCCCACGCGCTGATTGCAGCCAAGACAACCCAAGAGCAGAAACGCCATATTGGTCGGCGGGATTACTTGCACTTGAATTGAGCAAATCAGCTGCATCTTGCGCCGACAACCGTCTTGCTGACGCCGTGCTGTCGGGTTTATCGTCACCAAATGAAGCGTGAGGAAATACAAAAGAAAGAGCCGCGCCAGCAACCGCGCTTAAGGCTAGTGAAGCCGACAATGTCTTGGCGCTATTGCGCATAGCAATGCACACCCCGCATTAATTGGCCTTTCCCAGTCAAACTGTATGCGATTCGAATCAAACTGTGAAGTCCACAGAAAAAATAAAATACAGTAAATTGAGCAAAGTTGGGCTTGACAGGCAGTTTTCCCATTTCGGCACACTCAGAGTCCTTCAGGGCGCGCGGATGGCAAGTATATCCTGCTGCACTGCACAATCGCGAAGTGTAACGCACTACTCTATTGCGCGCCCAATCAAGGCCTCCCCAACCTTTTGCTTATTGATCCAAGCAAATGCGGCGCTCAAAGGGCGTGAACGTGCCGAGCTGCGCACGCGCGGGGGCGAAAACATGGAGATTGCAGTTGGAAGGTGATGGAATTGGTCTCACGCATGGCGCCCACCAAACTGCTATAGGGCGGCGTCACGCGGCGCAACGCGGCGCGGCCCCGCCGATGTCATGGGTGGGGGGGCTGATCGGTAGTAGTTTGCCAAATACCGATGTAACCCCACGCCAGAGCACTCGCAGTCAATTACGAGTCTCAACTTC
>CAZWVH010000099.1:0-6699 GCA_964636945.1 uncultured Caulobacterales bacterium
ACGAACATGGGGCGCGAGTAATTCTGATACGCGTCAGGTGAGGGCAGGCGTGAAACACAATCGGGGACTATGGGGCTGACATGGCTGAATTGACTGAGGAAGAGCGTCAGGCGCAAATCGCGGCGCGCGAGGCGCAATGGGAGTGCTCCGCTGCCACGAATTTAGGCTAACCGGCGTTGGAGCCGAGGGGTTGAGCGAAGGCCCTGAAACTTCACACGGACTGGGATGGGTACTTGAAACAACCGATCCTGGGTGGTGTGGAGATTGGAAAAAGCCAGGTGGGCAGTCTTGGGTGATTAAACACTACCCAAGGCTGCCCGAGATCGCTGCGAAAACGCTGAACATATGGTCTGAAGTTTTTAACACTTTCCGCGAGACAGGCGGATTCTGCTACTGCCATCCTTATACAGATTACGCGAACGAAACTGAACATTTGAGTCGTACTACTCTACGGCCTCAAACTCCAGCGTCCAGACCTCGTTCCAAGCGCCTGACACCTGGAACGAGCCAACCCGCGTCAGAAACAAATCAACGCCGGTTCGCGTCGGAGTGGGTGGACGATCGGTCAAGGGGGTAATGGTGAGGCGACCTGGCGCGAAACTGTTACAAACTCTGGTGCGGAAGCATAAATCATGCGCCTCATAGGTCACGTTCAAGCCCGGTTCTGGTCGGTCCGCGCCGACGCCAACATGCTCGTAAACCGTGGTTTCATCCCAAGACCCTGCGCCCCACCACACAAACTTGCTCCCGCTGATGGGCAAAACGCATCTTACGCCCATGCGAGGTCCACTAGCCGTTCTGCTGACGCCGTACTGATACATGGCTTGTCCACAAACGCGGTTGCCGGACAAAATCTCGGTTCGGCTCAGTCCGTGGTGCAGCGTCGGCACGGCATTATCGAACCGCCAACTGCGCACCAGCGCAGCAGGGCGGATGACATCCAAGCCACGAAACTCGCGACGGCGCTCAAGTAAGTGGCCAGACATCACCCGGTTCACGAGGGCTCCGGTGGACCGGAAGACGTTGTCCGTCGGTCGTGGGGCGCCCAGAAGATCACCTTGGATCATCAAGCCCCCGCCCTCCGGGTGGCCCGGCCATCCATCAGCGGCGATGGCCTCGTTTGGATTATAGTATCCGATATGTCTGTATCCCAGGCCATCTCGATCGGTGCGACTGCCGCCTTCGCCAAACCATATGAAGGCTTGGCCATTGCCAAACTCGGTTTCCAAGAAGCGTACACACCGCCAACCCCAGAACTGATCATCCAGTTCTACCCGCATGGATTCAAAGCCTTCGCCGCATTCTGACAACGCAGGGGCGGCCGCCGCAATCGCGAGGGCCAAAGCGCCGGCGATGCGGGAGGTGAATTTACGTATATTGGTCATCGTCTTTGTCCTTTATTGGTGAGCTGAAATGTTCGCTCTGGGCGTCTGGATCCTCGCTTGCCGCGCAGAGCGGACGCGTAAGCGAGACAACGACGCGGGGCGCAAAAGAAGCTCACAAAACGCCTCGCCGCCCTGCGCATTGATTTGCCTATTGCGGCCGCTGCCAGGGATTGGCCGCCGGGTTGAGGATCACGGTCGGCTGCAGAAACCCGCTTTCCCAGCGGCTGACGACCTGCGACCGCGCCCCGGTGCGTCCTGCGCTGTCCGTGCGTTGATAGACGCCGTCTTGCCGGCCAGTTCCTCGCGGTTGCGCGATAATCGCCTCAGACTGCTCGTCTATAGGGGCTTCGCAAATCAAGTCCGCGCGCCCGTCATAGGTGAAATCCATAAGACGCACAGTGGCGTTGGGATTTGTGCAAAATCCCAGTCCATGATTGTACCAATTGGTGCCGGGAAACCCGTTGCTCCGGTCGCCGCGCTGATGGAACGCAACATCGACTGCGCCGCTGTTCTGGCTATGACAGATCACATCGGTGACGCCGTCGCCATCCACATCTCCTGTGAACACACGCGCGGTATCGTGATTGCACCAATTGACGCCCCATGCGCGGTGCGTTGATGAATTTGGATCAAACAGCGCCGCCGTATTGGTGGACGTATAGATGTACCATTTACGACCGCTGTCGTGGTCATGACACAATAAATCCGTGCGTCCATCACCATCGAAGTCGCCCAAATGCACTTCGGCGGTGTCATGGCTGCACCAACGATCGCGCATCTGATAATCGCTTCCGGCGAAGGGATTAGAGTAATTGGTACTGGCGAAATCGACTACGCGCCAACCTGATTGGGTGTCGTGGCACATCAGGTCCATGCGACGATCGCCGTTGAAATCGCCCAAGTGCAGCTCGGCGGTGGCGTGGGTGCAGAACCCGGAGCGCGACAATTGATCGGGCGCGTAGCGACCATAAGAGCCCTTGCGTAAGTTCGTGTAGCCGTTGGTCGTCAAATTGGCGTTGCACAACGCGTCCACCATGCCGTTTCCATCGACGTCGCCATAAATTGCGGTGACGTTGGGATTGCGTTCGTTAGCGCAAAGCGGCTCGTTGCCCCAACTGCGCTCCTCGTAGGCGATCAGAGCCGCTCGCAGTCCCAGGACGCGGTTGAAGGGATTGGCGCGGACATCATTGCTGAGCCCTCCGCCAGAATGCACCGCGATAATCTGGCCGTCGGCATTGAAAATCGGTCCACCAGAGTCGCCGGGACACCCCACCATTGTGGGGCCCCAATTCACATCGATCTTGCGTTTAACGCCGGCCCCGATCCCCGAGCCATCCTCGACGGTGCAACCATAGCCGAATTGCGTCACCGCATCGCCGGTGGAGGGCGGCGTGGTTGCGAAGGAGGCGATGGGAATTCGTTCGTGCATACCGAAGATTTCAACCAGCATCAGATCGTCTTGGCCCACCTGCGCGCCGAACGACACCGTCGAAGATGAGCCAAACGTCTCGCTGGTTCCGTCTTCGTAGGTAACCCGGAAACGCGGGGCGTCGCGGGTGTTACGAAAATCGATGGACGCGTAATCCATACAGTGCGCGGCGGTGACTATCGTCCGCTGAGACACGCGCGTGGCGGTGCACCCGTTCCAAGTACCGACCTCGGGACGCTCACTGGTGATAACGGGAACCGGCCCCCCGCCCGGCACCGGAACGAGGAGCCGCGTGGATTCTCCGGCGTCCTGCGCCGACGCGGCGCCGACGGTGGCGAACATCGCTGCGCTGGTTGCAAGCGCGCTGACCGTGTTGAGGTGTTGTAAACTTAGGGACATGACCGATGGCCTCCTTGCCCAATTGCCTTGCTGCGATGAGTTGGAGGCTAGAGTGGCTTAAGGGCGCGCAATATCACCTGGAAGGGGTAGCCCAATTGGGCGAGGCTCATGTACATGTTGGGTTCAGTTTCGGCCACTAGCGCGCAAAGGGGCATACGAGGGATCATGGCCACCGCCCATCGCCATAGACTGACGCAATGGTCATAACCGGGCGCAGCGCAACGCAAAGAGGGGATCTGTGGGGTGTTGCGCCTTTGGCGGTTGCGTTCGCACTTGGTTTTGGAGCGATAACCTGGGCATTGGTCACAGCATTCGACATTGCATTCGGACGGCTCGTCAGCGGCTATCATCAACATGGACAAGCCTACTATGAGGCATTTTGCGCAGCTCTGGCCGCAAGCGTCATCAGGGTCCGAGCGGATCTAGGGAGGCCTATGCCACTCCGACAGTTTGCCGTTGGTGCGCTGGTTCTTTTTCTTCCAACCCTGTTCCTGGTGTCTGCTGTGTCTATGTGGGATTTCTCCGCCCCTCCAGCGCTTGAGACCGCAGTCCGGGATGCTTGTGCGAGAAGCGTCAACCAGAACATGTGTGGTCCAGCATTCGGGGTCATCACGTACGCCAAGGTCGTGCGCGCCGCGCCAGTGCTGCTCTGTGTGACACCGCTATTGTGGTTCACGGCCACACAGGCGAACCACATGCGCGGCGAACGAACATGACAATTGCCTCAGCCTCGACTGCTCATGGCGCCAACAGCATTCGCTTGATCCGAGATAGTGTCCATGCAGATAAAATTCTTGTGGCTATTTGTTCAGATTCTCTAAGAGATAGCTTTACTACTGCTCTTATATTCTCGAATGTATGTGTGTTTATTGCCTTGTTGTTCGCGATTGATGGTCTCGACGTGCGTACAACGATTGCCTATGGCGTTACTGCAATCGGGGTCCTTTTGTCGCTCGGAATCGTGTTGGCGCACGTCTTACAATCAAACATTGCGGTGCACCGCAAAGTGCGGGTGGTTGAAGCTGCTGGAATCGTTCAGGACAGTGTCATTGCGTTTTCGCTGATCTTCGATTTGTTTGCGGTGGAGCAAACTTACCCCAATTCAGCGATTGGCTGGATGGCGATGGCGGCGTTCTTAACGTTGCCCTTATCCAGCAAGTTCTTGACGTCCATGATTGCAGGACGCAGTGTAATTTTTTGTGTTTGTATTTTATATATATTGCTAACACCAGATAGGGAATTTCCCGATATTGTGCTCGTGGCGCCACTTATCATGGCTTACTGTATTTCCGTTGCTATGGGGTATTGGTTGTTTATAAGGTACATACAGCAACTTCATACCCGCATAGATATTCAAGAAATTCATATGTTAACCACAAGACAAAATGTGGCATTGGAAGAGGCGCGTAATCGCGCTGAACAAAGCTCCGCAATACAGAAAAAACTTTATCGATATATCGGCCACGATTTACGCCAGCCTATAAATGCTATCGATTATATGCTCTATGACTTACAACGATCAAGCTTAACGCATGGGATGCAAGAGGTGGTGGAGGAGGCGCGTGTCTGTATTCGCTCAGCCAATGAGCTCATCGAAGACATGCTGATCTTGTCCCGATACGATGTGTCTGAAATCGAGCCTAAAATCGACGGCATTGCGATTGGGGATCTCATTGAGGAAGTTGTAAGGGAATTTCAGGCGAGCGCCAAACGGGGAGCGGGAAGTCTGAAACGCGTCCCGACAACACTCATGGCGCTTGGTGACCCGCTGCTTTGCCGCCGCGTGTTAAGAAACTTCGTGGGTAATGCTATTCGCCATGCGCCCGGAGCGCGTATCCTTGTCGGAGCGCGACGGCGCGCCCACCAAATTGCTATTCAGGTGATCGACGATGGCCCCGGGATCCCCCGCGAATTGGTAGACAAAGTTTTCAATCCGTTCGTGCGCGGAGAACCAACTGACGCCCATCATGGCGATGGGTTCGGCTTGGGTCTCACTATTTCAAGGGATCTAGCGCAAGCCATGGGGGGGGCGGTAGCGGTGAGGAGCGCAGTTGGCCGCGGGGCGAGTTTTGAATTGCAATTGCCGACATTGGACCGTGTCAGCCTGCTCAGGGCTCCCCTAACTGGGTGATGCCGGCGCAAATCCGATCTGTCTAGCGTGTTAAGATTGATCATCGCTGAGTTCCGTTTCCCGGTGACGAACTGGCAGATGATCTGTCCAAATTGAAAGGGCATATCATGGACGAGCCTAAACCGCTGCATGGCCTGCTTGTTGATGACCATGCCCTGTTTCTGTCGGGGCTAAAGCGGGTTCTGGCAGAAGCTTTGACGTTCAGATCTCTGGCGACAGCCACGAACCCGAGCAATGCTGCGAAGATCCTTGCAGCGACTTCAGGTGACATGGATTTAATCGTCGTAGATTTCTTTATCCCTGGCTTTTCTGCAGAAACGTTTATTCCTCAGTTTCGGCACGCTGCTGCGAAGGCGAAAATCATTTGTTTGTCTGGAACGCAGAGCCCTAAGGACAAACAAACTGCGCTCAGCCTCGGGGCCGATGCGTTCGTGGGCAAGCATGCGCCGCCCGAAGAGCTGCTGGAGATCGTGAACCGCGTTCTGGCAGACAATTTCGACACGTCTGCAGTAGAGGCGACCATCGACGCCGACGGCCTGAAGTCTTTAGGCTTGTCCCCAAGACAAGCTGAGATTGTTATTCTTGCAATCCGCGGCGCCTCTACGAAGGAGGTGGCGCGCCAACTCGAAATTTCACCGGAAACCGTGAAAACGCATCTATCCACCATTTATCGGGTCTGTGGTGTTTCAACTAGGGTTGAGCTGAGCAGCTGGGCGCGCCGTCACGGCCTTGTATTTGAAGAAATACACTAGCGCCCAGCGAAACGGACCCAACCCAAATAGTGCTGCCAGTTTTCACGTCTCTCTAAGCATGTGGTCTGGGACGCAAGTGAGCCGAACCAATTTCCTAAACCGCCCGGCGTGAGAGTTTCCGGGCCCCGTCACGTCGGCGGGCCGGAGGTGCCGTCGCAGTTCATCAGCTCGATCGGGACCTTGTGATCGGGCGGAGCAGGCTGTGCAATTGATTACACGGAGGCGGGCATCATCAACCGCATCGGACGCAGGTCGATTGTGTGTGACGCCGCGCCAATGACCTTGAACTCAATTTGATGCGCCGTGCTGAATGAGGGTGTCACGGTAGGGCAACGGAGCTTTGCCTCATCGCGTCATTTAAGAATTTCAGGCGGCACTACCCGCGAAACCTGAAATTAACGTCAGCTTTCCTTCAGCTTCTGGCTTGAGTTGCAAACGCCGCTACCGCGGAATGGTCCTGGCGAGACGGAACCCGTCGTCGTAGTTACGGTCGACTGCAACGACCCTGCTGCGATCCGCCGAACGGAGGTACCGTGTGCTGATGCTCCAAGAACCGCCGCGCAGCACGCGGCGATCACAAACGCCTGCGAGCCATGCCGAGCC
>CAZWVH010000100.1:0-6645 GCA_964636945.1 uncultured Caulobacterales bacterium
CGAGACAACCTGGGCAGACTTGAACTTCACCAAGGACCGATCGAAACTCTAGCGGCAGAAGGCGTAAGGGCAGACGGGTTCAATTTGTCCGATATATTCGAATACATGGGGCCCCAGACGCATCATAACGTCTATACTTCGATTTTGCAGGCCAGCGCTCCGCGCGCCCGCCTTGTCTATTGGAACATGATGGCGGCGCGAGAAGCGCCAATCGGGTTACAATCGCACATTCGTAGAGACCATGACACTGAAGCCAATTTGAAACCGGCGGACAAAGCGTTTTTCTACCGCGCCTTGGTGATTGAGGAGGCGCTATGAGCGTCGTCCAAACTGTCGCCACGTTGCTCGATAACGTGACGAACCAAGTAACCGCCCTGAGCATGGCTAAAATTGGGGCGTCAGTGGTGCTGTTGATGGTGGTGCTGGCCGCCTCGACCTTGATTGCGAAACGTGGCTGGGTGACCCCCGAACAGTCTCGCAAAATTATTCATGTGGCGCTCGGTGGGTATAGTCTCACTTTTCCCTGGATTTTTACCCATGTCTGGGAAGTCCTGGCCACCGTTACATTGGCGCTGGGCGTGTTCACATTGGCGCGCGGCGTGTTCCGATCGCGCTTAGGCGAGGGACTGCACAGCGTGGAGCGCCAATCCTACGGCGAAGTCCTGTTTGCAGTATCCGTCGCCCTCCTATTTTCGCTCCAGGAAGGTCACTACATCACCGTGTCTCAGCATGGCAGCACGCCATGGGGCCCGCTCCTTTACGTGTTGCCGCTTGCCATGTTGACGGTATGCGACGCCGCTAGCGCTTTAGTTGGCGCTGAATATGGGCGCAAGACATTCACGGTCGAAACAGGCCGCAAAAGCTGGGAAGGCGTCATCGTCTTCGTGCTCACCGGCTGGTTGGTTTCGATGATTGCCTATCTGGTGTTCACTGATGTGGGTCGCAGCGAAGTAATTTTGGTCTCGTTTATTGCGGCGGCGTTCGGCACGCTACTTGAAGCCGCGAGCTGGCGCGGAATGGATAATTTATTTATCCCGCTCGGTCTTTACATTGTTCTCGCAAAGTTTAGCTATTTTGGCGTTGCCAGCCTGGCTGTTGTCTCTCTGTTATTTCTTTTTGCTTTATTATTGATGATGGAGTTGACACGCAGAAATAATGAATACAGACATTCTATCGCTGCGCTAATGATTTTATTTTTCATTATTGGTACATTTTCCGGGCTTTGGAGTTTATTGATGCCCGCATGTGCAGTCTTAGCTTATGTGATTGGGGCCCGGCTCTACAAACCTGAACTCAGCCAGTTTGATCCGTTAAGCTTGGTTATGGTGATCGTTGCGATTGCTTTGTCGTTTTTCGTGATCAGCCATATGTTCCAGACCGACACCATATACTCGTTCAATGTGGCTTTCGGCGCTTTAGCAGCGGGCGTATTTGTTCGACTAGGGGCCGATCGCAAGTTGAGCGCTATCGCTATCGTGTTGGTGATGTTGGCCATGTCCGTGCGAATTGTGGTGATGGAGAATGCATCCCGAGAGGCTATTCTCTTTTTCATTGTTGGAAGCGGTGTGGTGATCGGCGTGGCCCTCTTGGCCAGACATTTGCGTGCTCAACAAATGGAACGGCCATGGGTGACTTTGGGCACGGTCAGTTTGCTCTTGTCGCTGATTTTACTGCCGATTTCGCCATGGTAGCGCAGGCGTCCCAGCTTTTCGAAAACGACGGCGCACGGTTTAAGATCTGGCGTGAGGCGCCAAGATTGGACGGTTTGAGGACCGCCGCCATTGGCGCGTTTTCCTGCGACACTGCGCTCACTGGTTCAATGGCGCTCAAGCAAGCGATCGACCTCTTGAGAAGTGAAGGTTTTGGAGCCGTGGTCGGGCCCATGAATGGCGATACTTGGTCAGACTATCGTTTTGTCATCGAAAGTGACGGCAGCCCCCCATTTTTCATGGAACCGCACAATCCCCCATTTTTTCCCAAAGCATTTGAGGAGGCAGGGTTCTCAATTGTGGCGCGATACGCCTCCGCGCGTCGGGCGGCGGATCAGCCCGTAAACGTGGACGCTGCTCACTTGAACTTTCGACCGTTGCGGCTCGATGACTATCAAGACGAACTCCTTCGCCTCCACCGCCTTTCTTTAGAGTGTTTTGCGGGCAACGCCTTTTACGCGCCGATTTCCGCCAAGGCGTTTCTGACGAAGTATTTGCCGTTAAAGCCACACATTGATCCCGATCTGGTGCTTCTCGTAGATGGCCCACAAGGCGAACTCGACGCTTTTATCTTTGGGATTTGCGACTTTGCGGCCCAGAATCCCCACACAACGGTGATTGCCAAAACATGGGCCTCGCGCGTGCGGGGCAGCGGCATGCCTTTGATGAAGGCGTTGTATGAGCGGGCGCAATCGCAGGGCGCTCAAACGGTGATCAATGCCCTGTTTTGGGAATCTGGAACGTCGTCAATGTTGAATGCGCGCGAAGGCGGCGAAATCTTCCGTCGTTATGCGTTGTGGGGACGGCGGTTGTGAACCTGTTTGGACTGTTCATGACCCAAGTGGAGGCGTGGTCAGACGCGCCAGCTTTGATTGGGCCAAACGGCAATACGATCAGCTATGCCGACTTAGCCCGCAATTCCGCCGCACGCGCCAAGGACATGCATGAGCGCGGCGTTGGCGTTGGCGATGTTGTGCTGATCGCGCGCGGGGTTTCGCCGGCGCTCTATGAGACGCTGTTGGCGGTATTCCGCCTTGGGGCCACGGCTCTGTTTCCAGAGCCGGCCGCTGGGATTGCCGGCTTGCGACACGCAGTTCAGGCCACTCAGCCCAAGGTGATGGCGGCAGGAGCGCTTGGCCGCGCAATTCGCTTGGTTCACCCTTGGCTGAGGGAATTGCCGTTGGCGGGACACCGTGTGGTTGACCACGGCGATGACGCGCCGGTGGCGCGCGTAGGCGAACACACGCCGGCCCTAATTACGTTCACCAGCGGGTCCACGGGCCGGCCCAAAGGAGTGATGCGCACCATCGGCTTTTTGATGCTGCAGCACCGCCTCATTGAGCATGTCCGCCAGACATCCCCCGGGGATGTGGATCTCATCTCGCTTCCCGTATTCGTATTGTCCAATTTGGCTGCGGGGGCCGCTACTGTTTTGCCCAACGGTCCAATTTCGCGTCCGGCGCGCTTGAGCGGACCAAAAATGCGCGACCAAATAGAGAGTCATAGTGTTCGGCGGATCATTGCCTCACCCATTGTCTGTGAGCGCCTTGCATCATTGGGACCAAACTCGCTGGATGCAGTGGAGGCGATATTCACCGGCGGCGGCCCGGTGTTTCCCAATCTCTTGCGCCTACTGAGACAGGCGGCGCCAAACGCACGCATCTATGCCGCCTATGGCTCCACCGAAGCTGAACCCATCGCTCACATCGAGTACGATCAAATTAGTGAAGGCGACTGGTCGGCCATGGCGGAAGGGGCGGGACTGCTCGCTGGCGTCCCCATCTCCGAAGCCGAGGTGGAAATCGTTGACGATGAAGTCTGGGTGTCAGGTCCCCACGTCAATGAGGGATATCTTGATCCTGCCGATGACGCCGAGACCAAGGTCAGGCGCGGCGAGCAAATTTGGCACCGCACTGGCGATGCTGCGCGCATGGATGGTCAAGGCCGACTTTGGCTCTTGGGCCGGCATAGCGCGGGCGACAATGGTCGTTATCCATTTGCATTTGAAGCTGCCGCGCACGCATGGCCGGGCGTGGAGCAGGCCGCCGCCTTGATCGACGGTCAGCGCACGCGTCTCGTGGTGGCGGGCGCCAAGTTCAGTTTGGCGGAAATACGGGCGCGCGCGGCCGCCTTGGGCGATGTGGACATCGTGCCCATGGCGCGTATCCCCATGGACGCGCGCCACAACTCAAAAGTGAACTATGCGCTTTTAAGCAAGCGCCTCTCCCGCTTGGCCTCGGACTAAAAAGTCAATGGCGCAAGAGCCAATGCACGGTGCTTACGGTCAATCCGACTCAGCGTGATTGATCGGCTCGACGTCCTGCAAATCAAAAATCTTCAGGGCAAATGCATAAAGATCAGTGGTTTCGCGCAGGCGCTCAAACCGCGCGGCCGACCCGCCATGACCGGCCTCCATATTCATCTTGAGAATGAACGGCCCGCCCTTGGCTTCGTCGCGCAAGCGAGCAATCCATTTTTGTGGCTCCCAATAGGTCACGCGATAGTCGGTGAGCCCACCGGTGGCGAGAATGGGCGGGTAGGTCTCATCAGCCTTGATGTTTTCATAGGGCGAGTAAGCCTTGATCCAATCATATCCCTCTTGGGTGCGTATGGGATCTCCCCATTCGGGCCATTCAGGCGGAGTGAGCGGCAAGCTTTCGTCGGAAATCGTATTGAGTACGTCCACAAAGGGTACGCCGGCCACCACGCCGCCAAACAATTCGGGGCGCAGATTAACTGTGGCGCCCACCAGCAGGCCACCCGCCGAACGGCCGTCGATGACAATCCGGCCTTGGCTGGTCCAGCCGCCGGCAATCAGAGCGTCGGCCGCGGCCGCGAAATCGCTAAAAGTGTTCTGTTTCTTGTCTAGCTTGCCGTCATAATACCACTGCCGCCCTCGGGCTGCGCCACCGCGAACATGGGCAATGGCGTAGACCACGCCGCGATCGACCAGAGAAAGCCGGGTGGTGGAAAAGCTTGCCGGGATGGTTGCGCCATAACTGCCATAGCCATAGAGCAAGAGTGGCGCGCTGCCATCTTTTGGCGTCGACTTCAGGCGCAATATTGTGACGGGAACTTGGGCGCCATCCTCGGCGGGCGCGTTGATCCGCTCAACCACATAGAGATCGGGATTGTGGCCGGAAGGGACCTCCTGTGTCTTCAGCAATGTGCGCTCGCGGCTGCGCATATTGTAGTCATAGGTCTGTTCTGGTTGTGATGGAGACTCATAAGTGAAGCGGATGGTGTCCGTGGCAAATTCGTACCCCGTGGACAGGCCCAGGCTGTAAGCCGCTTCATCAAATTCGATCACATGGCCATTGCCTTCATAGTCGCTGATCACGATGCGCGGCAGGGCGTCACGGCGCTCAAGGCGCACGAGAAAATCCTCAGTGGCAGCAAAACTGGAGATGTAGGTTCCTGCTTCATGCGCGAGCCAATCGGACCAGTTTTCACGACCTGGCGAGGCTGATGGCGTGCGCACAATCTTATAGTCCACGGCGTCATCGGCGTTGGTGAGGATGTAGAAATAGCCGTCACGATACTCCACCTCATAGGTCTCGTCTTCGCGGCGCGGAGCGATCAGCTTTGGCTCAGATGTTGGTTCGTTTGCCGGCAAGAACCAGGTTTCAGAGGACACCTGATTGCCCGATGAAACAAAGATGAACTCGCCATTCTGAGACTTGCCAACGCCGACAAAAAAGCCGTCATCGGCCTCTTCATAAACGACCCGGTCTTGGGCTGCCTCTTGGCCCACAACGTGATGTTTCACCCGCTTTGGCCGAGCGTTTTCATCGCGTTCCACGTAAAAGAAACTTTGTGAATCGGCGGCCCAAACGGCATAGCCTGACGACATTTTGACCGCAGAATCGAGAACCGCGCCTGTCTCGATGTCCCGGACCTCAATGGCATAATTTTCCGAACCCAAACGGTCCGTCGCCACCGCAATCTTGAGGTGATCAGGGCTGTGGCGCACGCGGCCGATGCTAAAGAATTCCGATTCGCCGCGCTCGGCGTCCCCGTCAAAAAGGACCGTCTCATCACCGCCCTCGCGTGGCGTACGCGCGAAGATGGGATAGTCCCCGCCCTCACGGAAACGGGTAAAATACGCAAAGGGACCGTCCGGCGAGGGAATAGAGCTGTCATCTTCCTTGATCCGCGCCCGCATCTCTTGAAACAGCCTCTCGCGCAGGTCGGCCAGGTCGCCGGTCATGGCCTCATAATAGGCGTTTTCTGCTTCGAGAGCCGCGCGAATGTCGGGGTCGAGCACGGATGGATCGCGCAGCACCTCTTGCCAATTGGGGTCCTTCATCCACTGATAGTTATCGATACGCTCATCGCCGTGTTGCTCGATGGTCACGGGGCGTTTTTCTGGGGTTGGCGGTTCTATCTGCGCGAAAACGGGTGTTGTAATGGCGGTGACGCCAGTCAGTGCAGACATGAATATGACCCAATTGGTTAGGCGATTGCGGAACATGCGGACGTCCCCTTTGAGCTGCGATCTTCACTAAATTATAGGATCGCGTAGGCGCCCCCAGCAAGACGCTAATGCCAAAGTTCCACCAAAGAGCGATGAAAGTATGGAATGGATGGTCGAACGCACTGTGAAGCAGTATGTCGGCCTGGACGTGTCGCTCAAGGAGATTTCCGTCTTCGTTGTGGATGAGATCGGCGTGGCTCGAACGCGTGGCTCATCGCCGTGCGATCTGGAGGCCGTCGCCGCTTTCCTTGCCGAGAAGGATCTGGCGCCCGTTCGGCTCGTGCACGAGAGCGGTCAGTTTTCGATCTGACGGATGGTCATGTCGAGACCATGTCCGCACTGCTGCAATTGCGAAGGCGTGAAGCGTCATGTTTGATCAGTGGCCCTACAAAGGGCAAGTCCGAGCGCTGGTCACAATCGCTCAAAGACGCCTTTGCTGACATGCGCACCATGACGATT
>CAZWVH010000101.1:0-6482 GCA_964636945.1 uncultured Caulobacterales bacterium
GACCTTATCTTGTGCGCTGCGCCTTAAGGGAATGCAAGCAAGCTGCAAAAAGCAGTGGGAAATTATTCCGCAACGCCATTTTGCCGCCGAAGCCGTGCGCGCACAACTAGCATAATAACGAGCCAGCCCACAGCTACGGCAACCAGGGCGATCGCACTGCCTATGCTTCGTCCGCTCAACACCTGCATAAGGCCTTGGCCCGCAAACGCCACCAAAGCAATTTTCGGAATAGAACCCAACCCCGTGCCTGCGACGAACGGCAGGAAGGACATATGGGAGACGCCGGCGGCCATGTTGACAATTACCGCAGGAGCCAGCGGCACAAAACGCACGGTGAGACTCGCCCAGAACCCGTTCCTCCCAATAAATCGCGATAAACGATTGACTGTATCGCCGCCATAACGACGCAAGGTGTCCGCTCCCACCACACGGCCCAGCCAGAACATGACTCCCGCCGCCGCTACTGTGGCGATCCATGCATTGACGGCGCCGCGCATGGGTCCGAACGCCACAACGGCGCCGGCGATGAGCGCGAATTGAGGGATGCCGATAAAGCCAGCAATGGTGAAAATCAGGATTGCAACGGGGAGCGCCCACACACTGTTGGCGTTGTTTTTCATCCACTCGATGAGTGGGGCGTCATCCTCGTCAAACACCACTTCAGCGCCGCCGATCCGTCCCAGTAAGAAGATCACAAGCACGCTCAGAAACAGCGCCAACGAAACCATAATGGAACGCACGGCGCGCGCATCGAGTGAATTTAAGAAGCGCAAGACTGGATTCATGCCAAGGATCAACGCGTCTGACGAGTGAAACCGCGTCAATATCGTGCTCCTTGGCCTGTGACCAGCCGACAAATCAGCTTGCGTCACCTTTGCGCAGACGGTGTCCAGTCCTCGATCAGCGCCCCAATGGTTCCAAGATCGCCGGTGGACACTTTGCGCCAATCGCCCATGCGTCCCCGCACCCAGGTCAGCTGGCGTTTGGCGTAGCGGCGCGTATCACGCTGCACCAACGACACGGCCTCGTCATGGGATAACCGACCCTCAATCTCTCCCATCAATTGTGGCACGCCCAACGCCTTCATGGCAGGAAAACTTGGGTCGAGATGGCGCGCGGCCAACGCGCTAACTTCGCCCAATCCATCCCTGGCAATGATGTGCGCGCGCTCGTCGATCTGTCGATAAAGCAGGTCGCGGTCAGGCGTGAGCGCAACACCCTTCCAGGCTTGAGAGGGAATGGCGGGCTTTGTCGTGCTTCGCCAGTCGCTGAGCGTGCGACCGGTCTGCAGTTTGACCTCAAGAATGCGAAACAGGCGCTGCTTGTCGGCAGGCTCCACCTTCGCGGCGGCATCCGGATCAATGATCATGGCCTGACGATGCAGCCGGCCCTCGTCGACCGCGTTGTCGTTCCACATCTGTCGAACCTCTTGGCGCACATTCGGGCCAATGTCGGGAATCTCAGCAAGACCAACGGTGAGCGCCTCGAAATACAAACCAGTCCCACCAACGATGATTACCGGGACACTTTGCGCGCGCAGTCGATCGAGCACTTGTGAGGTCTCGCGTAGCCATTGACCCACCGAATAGTCCTCGCCCGCATCCACATGGCCATAAAGATGATGTGGCGCCCGCATTTCATCGGCCTCACTCGGCCGCGCCGTCACGATGCGCAGATCGCGATACACTTGCATGGAGTCAGCATTGACAATGTGCGCGCCCGTTTGCTCAGCCAAATTCAGGGCAAGCGCACTTTTCCCGCTTGCCGTTGGGCCGCAAATCAAAAGAATCGGGATGGTTTGGTTCATGCCACTGGGTATAGAACACGCGTTGAAGCTTGGATTGTCATATCGTCACTATGCCCCTTACCGCCATTGTCGTCGCCCCGCCCCATCGCGCCGAATTTGCGCGCCAGGGCCTGTTGTCTGCGTTTCTCGACACGCGCAATGGACGCCTCAAGCCGCTTGCACAACCGGAGGGGGCGGCACAATTGGCTGAAGCTCCGCTTGCGGCCTACAAAGTTCGGGTGGATGAAGCCGATCCCACCGTTTCGCGCCGCGCACTTGCGCTGATGTTTGCTGGCGAACCTGTCGATTGGTGCGTGTGTGAAGGCGATGCGCCGCGCCCGCGCGTTCTGATCAGCGATATGGACTCCACTCTGGTGCGCTGTGAAAGCCTGGATGAGTTGGCCGATGCTCTGGGATTTGGCGAGCCGGTCTCCGCCATTACTGAAAAAGCCATGCGCGGTGAACTTGATTTTGCCGGCGCGCTGCGCGAACGCGCGGCTTTGCTGAAGGGCGCGCCGGCCGAAATGCTGGAGACCGTGTGGACCGAGCGGATCCAACCCAACATCGCGCGCGGGGCAGCGACCTTGGTCGCCACGCTCAAAGCGCACGGCGCTTATACCGCCCTGGTGACCGGCGGATTTTCCTACTTCGCCGCACGCTTGGCCACGCTGATTGGCATGGATACGGTTCAAGCCAACGAGCTGAAAGTGTCACGCGGGCGCATCACAGGCGATGTTAAGCGCCCGATACGCGACGGCGCAGCGAAACAGACAATGCTATCGGATTTGGCGTTTTCCCACGGCGAGGGCCCCGAAGACACCATCGCGCTCGGGGATGGGGCTAACGACATACCCATGCTTGAAGCAGCTGGACTGAGCATTGGCGTCGATCCCAAGCCGGTTTTGGCCAAAGTCGCGCATGGTCGGGTGTTGAGCGGCGATTTGCGCGCAGTATTATTGTTCCTGGGCATCCCGCCGAAAAACTGGACGGACTTGGAGCGCTGAGGGGTCCTGTCAGTTCTGCGCCGCGTCGTCGCCCTCGTCGTCACCATCGGCGCCGTCCAGCACGGGCAGCACCGCATAAAACTGTGTGTCGCCATTGCGTGTGGTGACCCGCAACAAGATCGGCTCGCCTGACTGGGCCGCGTCTTCGGCCAAGCGCGCGGCGGCTTGGGGCGAACGCACTGGTTCACCGCCGATTTCAACGATGATATCGCCGCGATTGATGTAATCCGCGGCATCGCTTTGTGGGTCGACATAGGTGACGATCACGCCTTCGTCAGCTTCGCCAAAGCCGCGATAGGTGCGCAGCGTGTCGCGGTTCAGCGGCGCCACGGAAACACCCAACGCCGTGGCCGCGCCGCCTGGCTCGACGGGCGCAGCGAACACACTCTGACTGATGCGCGGTTTGGTGACGGTGCGTTCTTCAATGGTCGCCGAAATGGTTTGCGTGCGACCGTCGCGCAGAATTTCCAGCTCCACCTCTTCACCGATGGGCGCCTGGGCGATGCGCGTCGATAAAGAGCGCTCGTTTTCCACGTCGCGACCGTCAATGGACACAATCAAATCGCCTTCGCGCAAACCAGCCACATCAGCCGGACCATCTTCGGTAATATTGTTGACCAGTGCGCCGCGCGGACGTTCCAAGCCGAAGGCGGAGGCAATCCGGGCGTCAACGGGCTGAATGCGCACGCCGAGCGTGCCACGGCGGATTTCGCCCTGGTCTTGCAGGCGCTCGACGATGGTTGTGGCGAGATCTGAAGGGATCGAAAAACCCAACCCCACCGATGCGCCCGTGGGAGAGATGATGGCTGAGTTCACGCCAATGACTTCGCCATCCAGATTGAATAGCGGTCCGCCAGAGTTCCCCGGGTTAATTGCCGCGTCAGTTTGGATGAAGTTATCGTAGTTGCCGAACGAAATATTCCGGTCACGACCGGAGATCACGCCCACTGTGAGCGTCGAGCCGATGCCCAGCGGGTTGCCGATCGCCACCACCCAATCGCCCACGCGCGCCGCCTCGGAATTGCCAAACGAGACATAGGGCAAGGGTTCGTCGGATTGGATTTGAATGACGGCAAGGTCGGTTTCCTCGTCCTCGCCAATCAGTTCACCGGCAAAAGTGCGCCCGTCGGAAAACGCGATCTCCAACCGATCCGCGTCACGGATCACGTGTTCATTGGTGACCACAATGCCGCTGGGATCGATCACAAAGCCCGAACCAGCCGCCGATTGCGGCGTTTCTAGATCATTGTAGAATTCATTAAAGCGATTGAGCTCGGAGTCCTCGCTAAACCGGGGCATGCCCACAGACTGGCTGGCGCGAATATTGACCACGGCCGGCGCCACACGTTCAGCAAGGTCGGCAAAAGTGGGCGGAGTTTGCGCCTGAACCATCGGCGCCATTGCGCCAAACGCCAACGCCAATCCCCCGCAAACGCCCCAAATCGCCGTGGTGTGGGTCATGTGATATCCATTTCAGCTTGCAGTCTGACAAGCACTAAAGGTCGCTGAGCGACGCCCAGGTTTCAAGTCATCAGTGATGCCGGCCGCATTAAATGGCGGTCATACTCCATCGCACATGACCGCCCAAGACCTATTCCTGTCCCGACTGATTGCCGAAATAGCGGAAGAATTCGGAGTCAGGGGAAAGTATGAGGGGCGTGTTGTCACCAATCGACCGTTCATAGGCCTGAAGCGACCGGTAGAATTCAAAGAATTCCGGATCGCGCCCGAAAGCCCGGCCGTAAATTGCTTGGCGTTCACCGTCGCCTTCACCGCGTAACCGCTGGTCTTGTTCGTTCGCTTCAGCCTCAATGACGCGGACTTGGCGGCGCGCGTCAGCCTCGATGCGCGCGGCTTCCTCGCGGCCTTCGGCGCGAATGCGCGTGGCTTCCTGCCTGCGTTCGGACACCATGCGTGCAAACACTTGGTTGCGGTTTTCTTCGGGCAATTCTACCCGCTTGATGCGCACGTCGATGATTTCCACGCCTAACTGAGTTTCTTGAACGCGTTCAGCCACACGATCACGAATGCGCGACATCAGCTCCGCGCGCTGTCCGGAAATAATCTCCGTGGACGGGACGGTACCCAGAACTTCGCGCGTGGCGGTCTGGAGAATGCTTTCGATACGCTGACGGCCGCGCTCCTCGTTATTCACGCGCTGGAAGAACTGAAGCGGATCTGTAATGCGCCATCTGGCAAATGCATCCACGGTCAAACGAACATTGCTGCCTTGGCTCCCCGCGAGACCAAAAACATCGGCGCCCTCCGCATCGTCGGGAATATCACCCGCGGTGATTGTCTGGGACTCAAGGTCCAGAAACAGATTGCGCTTGTCGAAGTATTCGACTTGTTGCACGAACGGGATTTTGAAATGAAGACCAGCCTCATCTGAACCAACTTCATTGATCACTTCCACCGGCGCACCGAGTTGCAGCACAAGCGCCTGCTCTCTTTGGTTTACGATAAAGGCGGAGTTTAACACCGTAATGATCACGATGCCGATCAAGATAAGCAAAAAAACCTGAATGCGTCCCATGACTATTGCCCACCTTGATTTGAGTTACTCTGGCGCGACCGAATGAGTTCATTGAGTGGCAAATACGGCACCGTGCCACCCTCTCCCGACTCATCGAGCAAAACTACGTTCGATCGCGACAGCACACGCTCGACAGCCTCTTTATGCATTGAAGCGCGAACAACCTCGGGAAACTGCTGATACTGCTCAAAGATCGAAATAAATCGGTCCGCCTCGCCTCGCGCTTCTGCGATAACCGCCTCTTTGTAAGCGCGCCCTTGTTCCACGATGCGGGCTGCCCGGCCACGCGCTTGAGGCACAATACTGTTTGCCGTGGCCGTAGCGTTTTGGATCAGCGTTTCGCGCTCGCTGCGCGCATCTTGCACGTCAAGAAACGCTTCGCGCGGACTGATCTGGGCGAGCTGTTGTTCGCCATTGCGAATGATCGGTTGGCCTTCGGAGTCCAGGGCGACAACCGAAACCTGATCTTCCGGTAAGTTCGGTGTGCGCACCAGGACGTTGGTGACTTGGATGCCCGCTTCATATTCATCCAACGTACGCTGGATCACATCTTGAACCTGGTCAGCGATAGCCGGGTCATTCTCCAACACCGGCTGCAAACGGGTTTGGCCCACCACTTCGCGCATGGCGCTCTCGGCAACTGATTGCAGCGTGGCGCGTGGGTCGTCGATCTTGAACAAGTAATTGCTGACATCGTTTTCGCGGTTACCGACCTCCCACTGAACTTCGAACACCAAATCGACGATGTTCTGGTCGCCGGTGAGCATCAGCGTTTCGGTGCGCGACCCACCGGCGATTCCGCCAATTTGATCGGCCTGAGACCGTTCAGTTTCCGGTGTTTCCGCCACCTCGATCGGCACTGGAAGCTTCCAGTGAAATCCACTGCCTTCCACGCGCTCAAGTTTCCCAAACCGTAAGACCACGCCTTCCTGGTTCGGTTGCACGATGTACCACCCCGATCCGGGCCATGCGAACCAAACAATCAACGCGAGCGCGATGATCAAAAAGAACGCGCCAAAGCCGCCGACCTAGCGTCCGCGGCAGCCTCCAGATACGCCGCCGCCAGACACTCCGCAAAAGCGAGCTTGCAGCTGGCGCACAAGATCTTCCAGATCGGCTGGCGGTTGGCCACCACCTTGTGGACCGCGACCACCGC
>CAZWVH010000102.1:0-5980 GCA_964636945.1 uncultured Caulobacterales bacterium
CTCATGGCGTAATCCAAGTAGGACCGGCGCATTTCGTCTTGGATGACGACCGGGCTCACGCCCTCGTCTCTGCCGCCGCCGGGACCGTCCGTCGCGTCGATGTCTGACACGGG
This sequence comes from uncultured Caulobacterales bacterium, assembly GCA_964636945.1. Classification (GTDB taxonomy): domain Bacteria; phylum Pseudomonadota; class Alphaproteobacteria; order Caulobacterales; family Maricaulaceae; genus CAZADA01. The sequence continues at coordinate 114 of CAZWVH010000102.1, forward strand.
CTACCTCTTTTCACATGTATGCGCCTTCGGGCACTGCGCATCAAAGCGCGAAGGCGATTGAGATCGTTTTGCCAACACGGGCTGTATCAATCTTGTAATGTGGTTCTAGATGATTTGTAAAACCAGGGCGCTGGCTGCAGCGAATAGGGCGATAAACGCGCCCGCACTGCGCGTTGCGGACATGTGCCCCGCGCCGGCGGACGCGGCAAAGCGGGCCGACAATCCCACAATGAGCGCCGCGCCCAAAGCAAGCCAGGTCTCCTCGGGCGTTCCTGGGGAAATCGTGGGATCATCCCTCACCAGCGCCAAGCGACGCGCATACAGCGCAGCCATGACAAGCCCCGGAGCACTGACCAATAACGCCGCCGCCAGTCGACCAAGCGTCCGCCTCACAAAATGAGCCATCGGCGCAGTTCTCACCCCCACTCCATACACTCACGCCGTCGCCATCAGATTCCGTCGATCACGGCGCTGTGCATAACAGGCAAGATGCGTGCAGGTCCACCTGCGGCGCGACTTCAGCGAGAAGGGCCAGCAGGAGAGGTCAATTAGAACGGAATGTCGTCGTTCAGCTCAAACGACTCCGAGCGCGAGCTTGATGACGGGCCATCACCGCCGCTAGGGCCGGCATAATCATCGCTGGGGCCAGAATCGGCATAATCGCCACCGCCCTCACCGCGCGCAGACAGAATCTGTAAGTCCCCACGAAAGCGTTGGAGCACCACTTCTGTGGTGTATTTGTCTTGACCGTCGCGGTCCTGCCATTTGCGCGTTTGCAGTTGCCCCTCAATGTAGACCCGAGTGCCCTTACGCAGATAGTTCTCGGCAACCTTGGCCAGGTTTTCATTAAAGATCACAACGCGATGCCACTCTGTACGGTCGCGTTTTTCACCTGTGGCCTTGTCCCGCCACGTCTCTGACGTTGCAATATTGAGATTGACCACGGGATCGCCGGAAGACATGCGCCGCACTTCCGGGTCGCGGCCCAAATTTCCCACCAAAATCACCTTATTTACCGATCCAGCCATGGCTTCCTCGTTTACAACAATCGTCACGTGCTTCAGTTTGAAACATATTTGTTCATACTATGTTCCCTGCGTCAAGACGGAACACTCGTCACATTACGGCGATTTGCGCGCTGTTCATTGTGCGAACGGTGCAAAACTGTGGACAGAAACGAGCGCTAGACGTTTAATCATCGGTTAGAGGGGCCGGATTGATCACCCGACACTGTAACGAAGTTCACGTGGCGCCATCTTCGCATAGAAAGATTGGCCGGGTGCGTGGTCAAAGCCCCGATGGCGGATGGAGGGCGGAGTGTATCAAGGGGCGTTAAGGTTATTTCTGGCCATGCTGGTGGTCTATGTTCACTTGACCAGCGGGTTGGCGGCCTCGGGATACATCGCTGTTTTCGCGTTTTATCTGATCTCTGGCTATTTGATCACGCGCGTGGTCAATACGCGCTATAACAATGGCGTTGATGGCCTTTGGCGCTTTGGGCTCAATCGGTTTTTGCGGCTGTTTCCCGGTTATTGGATCGTCTTGCTGTTCTCAATGGCCGTGGTGGCGGCCTTCCCAGAAGCGTCGGTGAACCTCTTTAACTCCTTGTTTTGGCCAGACTCGAGCGATGACTGGCTTGCCCAGATTTTCGTGTTGGGACAACGCGAATTCAATAGTTTCACGGTGTTGGGCATTCCCACCGGGGTGACGCCTGAACTGGCTCCGCAATTCATCCCGACCGCAACCACGTTGAATGTGGAGTTGATCTTCTATGCGTTGATCGCAGTGCTCCTGGGCCGCTACAAACAGGTTACACTGGCCTGGTTTGCATTGTCCTTCGCCCATGGGACCTACGTGGTCATCCAGGACGACTTCAAACTGGGATATGAGACATTTATCGGCGCCTCGCTGGCATTTTCGTCCGGGGCCATGTTGTTTCATTACCGTGACCTCATCGCAAAGTTGGCGGACAAGGCGCGCGTGACGCCAACGGCGACCATGGCCTTGTTCAGTGTGGCGCTGCTCGGCGCCACAGGTTTGTGGCAAGACGCCGCCTATCTCACCATGCGCGCGTTGGGCTGGACCCAAGAGGCGGCTGAGGCGGTCCTTCCCGGCAACACAGTCCGCGCCGCATATTTGGCCCTGCCATTCGCCGCGTTCGCGTTTTGGCTGTGTATCGAAGTCAAACCGAAAAAAACGGAAAGCTGGTTGTATGGACCACGGATGAAGTGGCTCAACGATCTAGCCGGCGACCTATCGTATCCGATCTTTCTGATCCACTGGCCCGTAGCCGCGCTGATTGCCGGCTTGACCACCGCTTACGCGCCGAATGTATCGCTGTTGGCGCCGATGGCTTATGGTTGGCTTTTGATTGTGTTGGCAGCGACATTCGCGGTGTGCCTGGTGATCGTGTATGGGGTTGAGCGGCCGATCCAGAGGCTGCGAGCACGCGTGCGCAAGCCGTCAGAAAATGCGCCGCCCGCAGCAGCAGTCCAGCCGCAGCCCGTGGCGAAATAGCCGTACAATCTCGCCGTCGCCTGCCTTGCCCACGCAATTGTGACTCCGGCGCGGCTTCCACCGTTTCGATCATGCTCCCACGTGCTTGGGGCGACGGGACCAATCAATCTGCGTCATCAAAGGCCAATGCACGAAGAGGAGATCCTCATGACTGACTTTACAATTCACACCCCTGAATCAGCGCCAGAAGCCGCACAACCCCTGCTGGAGAAATCCCAAAAGGCCTACGGCATGGTTCCCAATCTGCACGCCGCCATGGCCGCTTCTCCTTCCTTGCTCGACGCCTATCAGAAAGTTCAAGAGGCCTTCCGCGCCACCAGCTTGACCAAGACCGAGCAAAACGTGGTGTGGATGACCATCAACCGATATCACAACTGCCATTATTGCATTCCCGCCCATACCGGCATCGCGCACAGCGACAAGGTGGATGCAGAGATCATCACAGCACTGCGCGCAGGGACCGAATTACCCGACGCCAAGCTCGAGGCGCTGCGCACACTGACCATCGCCATGCTGGACAAACGCGGGCGTCTTGACGATGGCGACACTCAGCCATTCTTTGCCGCCGGCTACACCAATGAGAGCCTCGCTGACGTGCTTGTGGGCGTGGCGCACAAAACCATGTCGAACTACTTCAACGCTTTTTTTGAGACGCCGATCGACGCGCCATTCCAGAAATTCGTCGATGATCCCATGGGGGCCAAAGCGCCGGCCTAGGACCACGGGTAGGCGTCGCGCGGAGGCCGCGGCGCTTACAACCCGGGACATACACAAAACCTGTGCGCTGGGAGGCGACAGCACCCGGTCGGCGACCTACATGTGGATATTCGGCCGCCGCGGGAGAGCTGCTGTCCATGTCTGAGGCGTTGAAATTCATACGCGTGCGCGGGGCGCGGGCGCACAATCTGAAATCCGTGGATGTGGACATTCCGCGCGACCAGTTGGTGGTGATCACTGGTCTTTCTGGGTCGGGCAAGTCCTCTCTCGCCTTCGACACCATTTATGCCGAGGGCCAGCGGCGCTATGTGGAGAGCCTGTCGGCCTATGCGCGCCAGTTTCTGCAACTGATGCAAAAGCCGGACGTCGATTCGATCGAGGGGCTGTCGCCGGCGATCTCCATCGAGCAAAAGACCACCAGCAAAAACCCCCGCTCTACCGTCGCCACGGTCACTGAGATTTACGATTATATGCGTTTGCTCTGGGCGCGGGTCGGCGTGCCGCATTCGCCCGCCACGGGCCTGCCCATCGAAAGCCAGACGGTCAGCCAAATGGTGGACCGGATTATGGCGCTGGATGAGGGGACGCGGCTCTATCTGCTGGCGCCCATGGTGCGCGGGCGAAAGGGCGAGTACCGCAAAGAATTGCAATCGCTGCTCGCCCAAGGCTTTCAGCGCGCCAAGATCGACGGGGAATTTGTGGAGTTAGAGTCCCCGCCCACGCTCGACAAAAAGCGCAAGCATGACATTGATGTGGTGGTGGACCGGATTGTGGTGCGCGAGGGCTTGGAAACTCGCCTGGCCGACAGTTTGGAGACCGCGCTGCGCATCGCCGACGGCGTCGCTGTGGCCGAATTTGCTGACGTCAAGGGCGGCAATAAATCGCCGGAGCGTCTCACATTTTCCCAGCGTTACGCCTGTCCCGTTTCGGGCTTCACCCTGCCGGAGGTCGAACCGCGGCTGTTTTCATTCAACTCCCCGCAAGGCGCGTGCCCCACCTGCGATGGTCTGGGCGAACAATTGACCTTTGACGAAGGCCTGGTGGTTCCAGACGGCACGCTGAGTTTGCAGAAGGGCGCGGTGGCGCCGTGGTCGCGGGGCCAGTCGCCCTACTACGTCCAGACGCTGATGGCGTTGGCCAAGCATTACGACTTCAAGCTCACCACCGCCTGGCGCCGACTGCCGCAACAGGCGCGCGATGTCATCCTTTACGGCACCGGCGGCGAAGAGGTGGCCTTCGCCTATGATGATGGCGTGCGAAGCTATCGCGTCAGCAAGCCGTTTGAAGGCGTCATTCCAAATATGGCGCGGCGCTATCGCGAAACGGACTCAAGCTGGGTGCGCGAGGAATTGGGCAAGTACCAAAGCGCGACGCCGTGTGATGTGTGCGGCGGCAAACGGTTAAAGCCCGAAGCCTTGTCGGTGAAACTCAACACGCTCGATATCTCAGACGCCGCGCGGTTGTCGATTAAAGAGGCCGTGGATTGGTTTGGCGATCTCGATCAGCATCTCTCTGATAAACAAAGGGAAATCGCCGAGCGCATCCTCAAGGAAATCCGGGATCGGCTGACGTTTCTCCATGATGTGGGTCTGTCCTATCTGACGCTGTCACGGTCGTCGGGCACGCTGTCAGGCGGGGAAAGTCAGCGCATTCGGCTGGCCAGTCAGATTGGATCGGGGCTCACCGGCGTGCTCTATGTGCTCGACGAACCGTCTATTGGCCTGCACCAGCGCGACAACGCCCGATTGCTGGAAACGCTGAAAAACCTGCGCGATCTCGGCAATACCGTGCTGGTGGTGGAGCACGACGAAGAAGCCATTCTCACCGCGGATCATGTGATTGACATGGGGCCAGCCGCCGGCGTGCATGGTGGTGAGGTGGTGGCTGAGGGCGCGCCGGATGCGGTCAAGGCGCATGAGCACAGTCTCACCGGCGCCTATTTATCCGGCCGCCAAGAAATCCCCATTCCCAAGCAGCGCCGCAAGCCCGATGGCCGCGCGGTCAAGGTCATCGGCGCACGCGGCAACAATCTCAAATCGGTGAGTGCGGAAATCCCGCTGGGCATGTTTGTGTGCGTCACTGGCGTTTCGGGCGGTGGCAAGTCCACCTTCACTGTCGAGACGCTGTACAAAGCCGCCGCGCGCAAGCTCAACGGCGCCTCGGCCGCGCCGGCGCCGCATGAGGCGATTGAGGGCTTGGAGTTTCTCGACAAGGTCATCGATATCGACCAAAGCCCCATCGGGCGCACGCCGCGGTCAAACCCAGCCACCTATACCGGCGCGTTCACGCCCATCCGCGATTGGTTCGCCGGCCTGCCGGAAGCCAAAGCCCGCGGTTACAAGCCGGGCCGGTTTTCCTTCAATGTCAAAGGCGGGCGGTGCGAGGCCTGTCAGGGCGACGGCGTCACCAAAATCGAAATGCACTTTTTGCCCGACGTTTATGTGGAGTGCGATGTGTGCCGCGGCGCGCGTTATAACCGCGAAACCCTCGAGGTCAAGTTCAAAGACAAGTCCATCGCGGATGTGTTGGAGATGACCGTGGATGATGGCGCGGAGTTTTTCTCCGCCGTCCCCGCCATTCGCGACAAGCTGGTGACGCTACAGCGCGTGGGGCTGGGCTATATCAAGGTCGGC
>CAZWVH010000103.1:0-5955 GCA_964636945.1 uncultured Caulobacterales bacterium
CTCTAAACTCCAATCTTGGAGCCGGGGCTAACTCAAAGACCGGCGAGTCCCGTCACTCAAAGCGCTGTGAGGCATTTCAGGTGTCGTGACATATGCATCTCCCATCCTCCTATTTGACTGACATTATTCTGTCGCACCTCGTGAGCAGTCGCAAATTCGGTGGTTTGAGCCAACCTGCGGTGCGGAAAATGGCGCCGCCCAAGCAAACGAAGATCGAGGCCATGGGGCCGCAAAGCCCGAGACACTACGGCCAAAGCATGGCTTGACGCACCTGGGCCCCAGACCTACCAAAATTTGCCTGGTCGGTTTTCACGCCAGTTAGTGGAGTTGCCCTAACGCTCGTCCAAGGTGGGATGGTTCATGGTCAGTGCAATCACGGCGGCGAAACGGATGTTCGAAGCGCTGCTCGCAGGCCGCACACCTGAAGAATTGCTTAACCGGCAGCGACCCGACACGAAAACACCGCTCAAACCCTGGCTGCGTCCTTCAAAGCGGCTCGATCCCAAGTTCACGGCAGCCCATTGGCGCACGCTGCTTGCGCACACAGACGCCACTGCTGAGGACGCACGGGAACTGTTGGATGCTCGTGCGCTCGAGCTCATGCAGGCTTACGCGCATAACATTGAAAATTATGCTGGCGTTGTGCGGGTGCCCATGGGGGTTGTGGGGCCTTTGCGTGTGAATGGTCTGTTCGCCAAGGGCGATTTCTATATCCCGCTGGCAACCACGGAGGCCGCCCTGGTCGCGTCCTATGGGCGTGGTGCGCGGTTGGTGTCCTTGGCCGGCGGTTGCTCGGTCGCATTAATGGCTGAAGGCGTTCAGCGATCGCCCGCGTTTGCCTTTTCGAATGTGGGAGAGGCTGGCGTTTTTGTGGCGTGGGTGCTGGACAACAGAGATGTGCTAAAGACCGCGGCACAAGCCACCACGCGGCATGGCGTATTGTTGGACATCGCCCCGCATATCGAGGGCGCCAACGTCTATCTGATTTGCAGTTACACCACGGGCGATGCCTCGGGGCAAAACATGGCGACGATCGCCACTGAGGCGTTATGCCAAGCGATCATCACTGGCTGCCCAATTACTCCGCAATATTGGTTCGTTGAGGGAAATTTTTCAGGCGACAAGAAGGCGTCGAGCTTGTCGTTTCTGCATGTCCGCGGCCGCAAAGTCACGGCTAGCGTTGAGCTGACCGACGCCATGATCCAGTCCCACCTGCACACAACCGCAGAACGCATGGAGTCCTATTGGCGCATGTCCGCATTGGGCGGGGTCATGTCAGGATCGATAGGCGTCCAAGGTCATTACGCCAATGGAATTGCGGCTCTATTCATCGCGACAGGCCAGGACGCCGCGTGTGTGGCCGAAGCCGCAGTGGGGGTCACCCGTATCGAACGACGGGCCCCTGATCGCTTGTTCGTAGCCGTGACCTTGCCGAATATTATTGTGGGCACAGTGGGCGGCGGCTCAGGTCTTCCGTCCCAGTCCGCCGGTCTTCGTATCCTTGGACTTCACGGTGAAGGCAAAGCACGGGCGTTTGCAGAAGTTGTCGCCAGTGTCTGCCTTGCCGGCGAGTTGTCGATTATTGGCGCCATGTGCGCCCATGAGTTTGCCGGTGCGCACCGCAAATTGGCGCGGGGCGAGTAATGAATGGCGGCGCTCACTCCAACGGCGCGGCAGCAGTCACCGGGTCATTTGCGCGTCGATTGTGGACCTATTTGAACGAACGATTTCCCCCGGTGCATCATGGCGCTTTAATCGTGGCGCTGGCCGCATCCGGCGTTGGATTTTCGGCGATCGTCCGCTCGAGCTACACCAGTCCCGCTTTTGACGAGGCGATTGTCGCGCCAAGTCTGTGGGCGTTCATTGTGGCCTCGGGCGTGTTGTTTTGCGTGTTCTTTCAGCTAAGGGTGGCCGATGAACACAAGGACTATGAGGACGATAGCCAGTTTCGGCCCGAGCGTCCCGTCCCGCGTGGACTGATCTCGCTCAAAGAGCTTCGTGCTGTCGCGGTTTTGGGCGCTGTAGTGCAACTGGTCCTCGCCGTGAGCCTAGACATTAGCCTGGTCATTGTGCTTTTCGCAGTTTGGGCGTGGGCAGGGTTGATGAGCGTGGAGTTCTTTGCGCCGCGATGGCTCAAGGCGCGCCCGATCATCTACATGGTTTCGCACATGGCCATCATGCCGCTGATCAATCTCTTCGCTACGGCGTGTGATTGGTTGCCCCACGGTGGATTGGGCGGTTGGCGCGGATTTCCGATAACTTCGCTGACGGCTTACCTCGGTTTGTCCTTTTTCAATGGGGCGGTCATGGAGATTGCCCGCAAATGCTGGGCGACTGACGCGGAACGCGAGGGCGTGGAGACCTATTCTAAATTGTGGGGGCCAAATCGTGCGGGAGTGGTGGTCGCCATCTTGGCCACAGTGAGTTTTGGATTTTGCGTCGCGGCCAATTGGCTATCAGGGGTGCATATCGGCCATATGGTGGTGCTGTTCGCGCCATGGGCGTTTGTTGTCGTCTCGGCGCGTGGCTATGCGCGTGAGGCCTCACAAGTCACGTCAAAGCGTTTGGAGCTGAGTGCGGGCATTTTCGTGCTGTGCGCGTATCTTCTGGTGGGCGTCACGCCTTTGGGAGCGCGACTGTGGCTGTGATCGCCTCAGGCATATTGAGCCAAGAGGCGATGCGCGACCGCCAATTGGCTGGCGGCAAAGCCGCCGCATTGGCGAAACTGGCCGATGAGTTTCCCGTTCCGGCCTTTCTTGTCATTCCCGCCGATGCGTTTGATGGGGATGCGGTTGTTGAAACGATTGCGCCGGACCTCGCTGTGCACTTGGCGCGTCTGGGTGAGGGTCCCTACGCGGTGAGATCGTCGGGCCGTGAGGAAGATGGCGGCCAAGCGGCCCATGCGGGGCAATTTCAAACAGTGCTGAATGTCCCCGCCGACCAGGTTTTAGATGCGGCGTTTAAAGTTTGGCGTTCCGGCTATAGCGAGGACTTGGCGGCTTACCGCCGCGCCCAGGGATTGGACGACGCGCCGCAACCGCCGGCCGTAATCGTGCAACGCATGATTATCCCGTTCGCGGCGGGTGTGGCGTTCTCTGCTGATCCCGTGACCGGCGATCGTAATGTGGTTGCAATCAGCGCGACGGATGGATTGGCGGATCGATTGGTGGGCGGAGAGGAGACGGGCGACCAATATTGGCAAGGACCGGATGGCCTAAAAAAACCATCGGTCTTTGTTGGGTCAGCACCGATACTCAGCGCTGACGATTGTGCTGCAATTGCCCAGCTGGCGCGCCGGGCTGAAGCGTATTTCGGAGCGCCCCAAGACATTGAATGGGCCATTGACGGCGATGGCTTGCACCTCTTGCAGTCTCGACCGATCACAACGCTTCCAATATTGACCGACGACAGTGATGATCTGATTATTTGGGATAACGCCAATATCGTTGAGAGTTATCCGGGAATCGTTTCGCCGCTTACTTTTTCTTTTGCACAATATGTCTACGGCAATGTCTATATGTCATTGGCGCAACTTCTAGGCGTGCGAAAATCCATACTTCAGAAAAACAGCCATGTATTTGCGAATATGTTGGGTCAGATTGATGGCCGCGTCTATTATAACTTACTCAATTGGTATCGGGCCTTGGCCCTCGTTCCCGGCTTCAAGACAAATCGGCAAGCGATGGAACGCATGATGGGCGCCGATCCCTTGCCAGACGATTTGGCCAACTCGCTTGCGCCGTCGTCCAATAAACTTGCCGATCGGATCCGCGCCCAAGCCAGCCTGGCCAGCGTTGCATTTGGATTATGCTGGAGCGCGATGAGGTTTGGCCGCATTCGTCAACGATTTGAACACCGGCTCGAGGCTGCACTCAAGACGCCGGACTCAGCGATCGCGACGCTGTCGATCACGGAGTTACTGGCCGCATACCGCAATTTGGAAGCTCAGTTGCTCAACCGGTGGGATGCGCCGTTGATCAATGACTTTCTGTGCATGATCGCCTTTGCCGGCTCTCGCAAGGCGGTTGAGCGGTGGGCGGGCGATGAAGGTCTTGCCTTGCATGGCGACATGCTGATTGGACAGGGCGATATCGTCTCCGCTGAACCAGCCCGGCGAATCAAACAGATGGGCGCCATCGCCAGCGAAGAGTCCGAACTGGCCGATGGCTTGGTTCGCGGCGATTTGTCGGTGCTTGAGGGTCACGTGAGGCTCAAGGCTGCGTTTGCCGATTATTTGGAAAAGTTTGGAGATCGCTGCACACAAGAGCTCAAGCTGGAAAGCGTGACCCTTCACGACGACCCGACGCCGCTTGCCATGGCAGTGGGAGCGGCGGGCAAGTCGGAAGTTGGCGTCAAGTCTGCACAAGAGCCGGGGCCAGTCGAATCTGCCGACTTGGACACGGTGTTTGCAGGTCGCCCGTTCACACGGCCCCTCGCGCGATGGTCCATGGCGCTTGCAAAGGGCCGGGTGCGCGATCGTGAGAATTTGCGCTTTGAACGGACGCGCGTATTTGGACGGGTCAGGCGGATCGTCTTGGCTATGGGGGAACATTGGCGACGGGTTGGTGTTCTCGATCATGCGCGTGATGTGTTCTTCGTCACCATTGATGACCTGTTACACGCCGCCGAAGACGGTTCGGGAACAGCATTGAGATCTGCAGCGGCCGTAGGCAAAGCCCGCATGGCGGAATGGGCGGCGAAGCCCGATCCCGCCAATCGAATGGAGCAACGCGGAGACCAATTCACGTTGTCGACACGGTCCTCGCATGAGGCGACACTGCAGTCAGAACACGATACGCGTTCGGGACTGGCATGCTGCCGAGGCGTGGTTACGGCCAAGGTTCGGGTGGTCTCAGACCCGCGCACGCAGGCGCTGCAACCCGGCGAAATTCTTGTGGCGCGACACACCGATCCCGGTTGGATCGCCGTGTTCGCCAACGCCGCCGGCGTGATCGCAGAGCGTGGCTCCTTGTTATCGCACTCGGCCATTGTTGCGCGAGAAATGGGTGTGCCATGCGTCGTGGCTGTAAAGGACGTCGCAAACTGGCTGCGCACGGGAGACACGGTGGTCTTGGACGGTGGCGCGGGTACGATATCGCGCATCGCGAGGGCGGCCAGTGATGACTGAAGCCACAATCGATGAACGCGCGCGATTTGATGATATCCGTTACGCACAAGTGTGGGAGGACGCCGATATTCTGGTGGCGGCTCTTAAGCCGAAACCTGACCACATTCTCGTTTCGATCGCTTCGGCTGGCGATAACGCATTGGCCTTGCTCGCGGAAGGTTGCGCACAAGTTTTCGCCGTCGATCTGAGCGCCGCTCAGCTGGCCTGCGTGCGCTTTCGATGCGCTGCCTATTCCGTCCTCACGCACAACGAATTGCTCGAAGTGATGGGGTCGCGCCAATCGGATCGACGTGGAGCGCTATTACAAAGAGTGGCCAGCCAATTGTCCGATGTCGATCAGGCATTCTGGTCGGTGCGGGAAGACGCCTGTGTCGCCCATGGTGTGGGCGGGGTGGGTAAGTTTGAGCGCTATTTTCGAGTGTTTCGTGAGCGCGTTTTGCCGCTGGTTCATTCTCGGGCGGTGATTGACGAGTTGTTGCAACCCAAGTCCCGCGCAGAGCGTGAACATTTCTTTGATATGCATTGGAATACATGGCGATGGCGGCGCCTTTTGAGTTGTTTCTTTTCTCAGTTCGTGATGGGTCGATTGGGCCGTGACCCCGCTTTTTTTGACTATGCTGAAGGCAGCCTGTCCAATCATGTGGGCGCGCTGACCCGCCATGCGCTGGTCGAACAAGATCCCAGCGGTAATCCATATTTGCACTGGATTCTGCGCGGCAGTCATGGCGATCACCTGCCGAGGGCCCTGCGCGCCGAGCACTTTGATGCCATCCGAGACAACCTGGGCAGACTTGAACTTCACCAAGGACCGATCGAAACTCTAGCGG
>CAZWVH010000104.1:0-5773 GCA_964636945.1 uncultured Caulobacterales bacterium
GTTTTCCGCCTCATCCATCGTGGGGCGCGTGCTGCTGATAGTGTTTGCATTAGGCCTGTCAGGCGTGCTCACCGTATGGTTGTTCCGCTCACATCGAGCCTTGACCGCCACCGCCCTCGGTTTTGTCATCGGCGGCGCGCTTGGCAATGTGATTGATCGGGCCAGATTTGGCGCCGTGGTGGACTTTTTTGATTTTTCTGGTCCGTGGTTTGGATGGATCATAGGGGGATGGCCGGTGGGCTTTCCCTTCGTGTTTAACGTTGCAGATGCTGCCATTAATGTCGGTGTCGCCCTCTTGATCACCGACTGGATTTTAGAGGAACGTCGCGCAAAGGCTGCCGGCGCCCCTGGTCAGACGTGAGTGTGTCATATACAACACACCGAGTTGAGATTATGAGGATTATGCCCATGTCGTTTCGTCGTAACATCCTGCTTACGGGCGTTACCTGTTTAGTAGCAACGGGTTTGCTCGCAGGCTGCTCAGGATTCCGCCAGGCCGTTGGCGCGGAAAAAGTACGACCCGACGAGTTCCGCATCATCACAAAAGCGCCTCTAGTGATCCCGCCGGAATATAATGTCCGCCCGCCTGAGCCCGGTGCGCCGCGCCCACAGGATCTCGATCCCGCCTTACAAGCCCGCTTGGCTGTGCTGGGTCAGGAATATGCTGGACGCGCCAGCGATGCTGAACAGCTTCTTGTGGCCAAGACTGGCGGTATGACTGTGGAGCCCACGGTGCGCGCTCAAGTTGACTTGGAGAACGGCGCGGTCATCCGTAAATCGCAAGGCTTTTCCGATCGCCTGATTTTTTGGAGCGATGGCGGTGAAACCGGCAGCGAAGTGAATGCTGAGCTGGAAGCTGAGCGCTTGCGGCTCATTGAAGCCGCCACCGGCGAAGACGCTGACGTGACGATCAAGCGCCGTCGCGGCTTTAAGTTGCCGGGGCTTTAAGCGTCCGCAAGAGGGCGCTGGACCAGGTCATTCGTGTTGACATTGGCTTGACCCGAATCGCGGCGCTCGCCACGGTGCGGACATGGTCATACATCGGTTACCGCCCAATGCCGTGAACCGCATCGCCGCTGGAGAAGTGGTGGAGCGGCCCGCTTCCGTCGTCAAAGAGTTGGCAGAAAATGCCCTGGACGCCCATGCCCGCCAAATCGATATTATTGTTGACGGCGGCGGAGCGGCGTTGATCGAAATTGCCGACGATGGCGTTGGCATGACTCAAGACCAATTGCCGCTGGCTTTGGAGCGCCACGCCACGTCCAAGCTGACGCCGGATGACGCGGGTGATTATGATTTGTTACGCATTGCCACCATGGGCTTTCGTGGCGAGGCTTTGCCTTCCATCGCCTCAGTGGCGCGCTTGTCGCTGATCAGCCATGGGCAAGATGAGACCGACGCATGGCGGATCGACATGGAGGGCGGGGAGTCCAAAATGCTCAAACCGTCACCGCCCATGCTTCCCCACGGCACGCGGGTGATTGTGCGCGATCTGTTTTTCGCGACGCCCGCCCGTTTGAAATTCCTCAAATCCGAGCGTGCGGAGGCGTCCGCCGTTACCGACGTGGTCAAGCGCTTGGCCATGGCCAATCCTGCGGTCGGGTTTAGCCTGAAAATCGACGGACGCTTGCGCTTGTCCCTGTCCTCCGAGACTGGAGACGATGCGCGCCTGAAGCGGTTGGCGGCCATCCTTGGCGAGGATTTCGCGGCCAATGCGCTGATCATCGATCAATCGCGCGACGGCATTCGTATTTTGGGCTGCGCCGGATTGCCCACCTATGCGCGCGGGTCCAATCAGCACCAATATCTGTTCGTCAACGGCAGGCCGGTCCGCGACAAGCTGTTGGTGGGCGCCATTCGCGGCGCTTATGCCGACCACCTTGCCCGTGATCGTCACCCGGTGGCTGCGCTCTATGTGGAAACCCCGCCCGAACGCGTGGACGTGAACGTCCATCCGGCCAAAACTGAGGTGCGGTTTCGCGAACCGGGACTCGTGCGCGGTTTGATGGTGGGATCTTTGCGTCACGCCTTGGCGCGAGCGGGCCATCGGGCCTCCACCACGGTGGCCGGATTTGCGCTGGGTGCAGCGCGCTCATATGTGACGCCGCAACAACCCTATGCGCCGCGCAGCTACATCCCCCAGGGCGGCGCGCCCGGCGCCCAAGCACTGCAGTATCCTTCGATGATGGGCTATGGGGCATCGGGCGTCGCGGAAGCGGAAATCCCAGGGTTGGAAGGCATGTCAGCCCGCGTGGAAACGGTCAGTGACGCGACGCCACGCGACATCACGCCAGAACCCGCGCCGGAATTTCCCTTAGGCGTGGCGCGCGCCCAGGTGCATGAGACCTACATCGTCGCCCAGACCCGGGATGGAATTGTCATTGTGGATCAACATGCCGCCCACGAGCGCCTCGTGTATGAACGCATGAAGGCGGATTTGGCCGCGCGCGGCGTGGCTGGCCAAGCCTTGCTGACGCCGGAAATTGTGGATTTGGGCGAGGAGGCCGCTCAACGTGTGCTGGAGCGGGCGCCGCAATTGGCTGAGTTGGGCCTGGTCGTGGAGGCGTTTGGGCCTGGCGCAGTGGCGGTGCGGGAATCGCCAGCGCTTTTGGGCGAGTGCGATATTCACGGTCTCGTGCGCGATTTGGCTGATGACTTGGCTGAATTTGACGCCGCGCTCTCGCTAATTGAGCGTTTGGAGGAAGTGTGCGCCACCATGGCGTGCCACGGATCAGTGCGCGCTGGGCGACGACTTTCCGCCAATGAAATGAATGCTTTACTTCGGGAAATGGAGGCCGTGCCCCATTCCGGTCAATGCAACCATGGTCGCCCCACTTATGTGGAGCTCAAACTCAAAGACATGGAAAAGCTATTCGGCCGACGATAGCCAGTTTCAATTGAGACTATCTCAGCTTGTTAAGCGCCAGTTCAGCTGCCATACTTTCTACTCATATGCGACATGACTATGGGAGCAAATAAGTCATGGCGTTAACACGATGGATTGCGTGTATCGCATTCTTGGCGTTCGCGACGCTGGGCGTCGAAACGGCTGAAGCACAGAAGAAAAAAGAACGATCCCCGGAATCGCGACGGAGCGAGCAATCGCAAAGCGCCGGTGACCGCAATCGCGGAGGTGAGCGTCAGCGCGCTCGCCAACGCGGCGGACAACGCGGCGGCGACCATGGCGGGGGCCGGCGTGGCGGTGGTCAAGCCGGGCGTCAAGGTCCGTGGAATGGCGAGGGTCCCCCCAATATGGGCCGCAATTGGGCCCGGCAGGTATGGGGCGATCAGCGAAACGGCGCCGCGCCAAACTGGGGCGATGGCGGGCGCGGCGGCTATCAAAATCCCAATCCCGATTGGAACCGAGGTGGACGCGACGGTGGTTCGGGTCGCGGCGGCCGTGATGGCGGTCCTGATCGTGATCGAGGCGGGCAACATGGCGATCGCCACCGGGGTGGCGGTCAAGGCCGAGATCCCGGCGGCGAGTATGGTGGTCGTAATCGTGGAGGCCATGTCGACTGGGGCAACCATCGCGGCGGAGATCATGATCGCGGTCGTCGTGGCGGCCGAGGCGAATATGGCGGTCGTGATCGTGATCATCATTACGATCGCGGCCATGATCGGCGATCGCCGCGTCACCATTCGGGACGCCGGCATCACTCTCGCGGACCAAACTATCATGGTGGTCATCGTTCGCGCCATGGCAGTCATCGCCATCATCCTCGGCACTACTACGCCTACCACCCGCCGAAATTCTCATTCAACATTGTATGGGGTTCGCCGTACTATCGAAGCGGGGTGTATTTCATTTCACCCCATCGCTATCACCCGCCGCACTACGTCTACACCTATGCCCACCCCTTGCGGCGCGTGTATCACGGCGTCACGATCATCCGGGAAATTGGCCCGGCTTATTATGGCTTTGGGTATTACTATGATGATCAATCCGCGTGGCGCTGGCTGGGCCTCACAGCCATAGCACTGCCCGAAACGCGGTATCTGAATGAGTGGCAGCTGCGTGCGCACGAGCAAGCTCTCATCAACGCCATGACTGCCGAACCAGGCAAAGTGATTCAATGGAGCTTGGATGACGCATGGGGAGAGATTCAGGTCTTGCGGCTTGGCGAAGACGCCAACGGTTATCCATGTCGGGAAATCTCTCAGGATCTGGTTATTGGCGGCCGGCGCGGCTGGTCCACCTTTACCGCCTGCCAAGATGCGCGTGGCGCATGGATCGGCTACGCCTCGGACGTTTGATCATTGGGTGCGCTCTCAGCAGCGGAGCGCAGCAGCATCACAAACTGCGCTTCGCCATATGTGCGCTGGTCACACAACGTAAATCCCGCCGCCTCCGGTATCGATTCATCATGCGCGATTTCCAACACAACCAACCCATTTTCGGTTAACCATCCTCCGTCGCGCAACGCTGCGATCGCCGGTCCGACCAATTCTTTTCGGTAGGGGGGATCCATGAAGGCGATGTCGAAGGGCGCTCCCAGGCCCGCCGGCTTCAGGCCAAGGTGTGCGGCTGATCGACGATGGATGCGCGTGGTTCCAAGCAGATCATAGGCTTCGGCGTTTTCACGAATGGCGCCGCGTGCGGCGGCGTCGATTTCCACAAATAAACAGAACACAGCTCCACGCGACATGGCTTCAAAGCCCAATGCGCCCGTGCCGGCGAACACATCGATCACACGAGCCCCTTCCAAGCTCGGCGCCCATTCCGCGTGAGAGAGGATGTTGAACAGAGACTCGCGCGCTCGGTCCGAAGTGGGGCGCGTACTGCGCCCTTTTGGACTTGTGATCGATCGGCCCTTGAGCCGGCCGCCTACGATGCGCATTGTTGCTCCTTAAGGTGGTGGTGAGCCGACGAGGCTCAAGCGGTGGGGAGTAGCATGGAACAGCCTCAAGAACTGGGCGCGCAAGCCTTTTGGCGCGCCGACTTCGCCAATGCGGCGCTTGCAGTGCACAACTCGGCCTCAAACGATTTGCGTGTGCGTTTGTCGGGCGCGGCGGCGCTGTTGCGTTGGATGGCGCTGGGTGTGATTGGATTGCAATTGGTGTTGATCTTGGGCTCGTGGAGTATGGAAACGTCGGGCGGCACGCCAGCACTCGAGGCGTTGTCGAACAGTTTCGGGCCCTTATCCCAGACCGCTTTGCTTTTGTTGTCGTTCATTGTCATGGGCCTGTTTCTCGTGCGCGCCCAAGATGACGCCAAAGCCCATCGCGCTCAAACGCAAACACTCGAATTTGTGGGTAAGAACTTGATGGCGCGCATGCGTTATGAGGAATGGAGCGAGCAAATTGTCTCCGCGGCCAATAATGACCGGTCCATTTTTCTGGCGCGATGCACAGGCATTGTGCGAGAGTTTTGTCGCAATCCAGGAGCTTCTCCGGACGATTACGAGGCTGTGAAGGACGCTTTGCGGGCAGAAGGCCCAGAGCCCCATCCCACGCTTGATATTATGAATGCGCTCGATTTTTCCGGCCATCCGCAGCTCAAAACCTTGATCGCCAGTAAGAGGCGGGAGTTTCGCGACTATGTGGCCTCGATTAAGCGACGCATGGCCGAATCCTTTGCTGATTTGGAAGTGGATAAGGAGTTCGCCAAGCTCGCTCAGCTCAACCCTAAGGCCAATGACAAAGCCGCACTCAGCGAAACACGGCGGCGGCGGTTTTCACGCGCCATGCGCCATTTTGGTTGGTTGGACACCGCGCGCGATCAGATTGAGAGCGGCATGCCCGCCTATCAGCTTGAGGGCATGAAAGCGTT
>CAZWVH010000105.1:0-5772 GCA_964636945.1 uncultured Caulobacterales bacterium
TTCCACACACCCATAACACTCTCCCACGCTGACGCCCCTCGCGTCATGGAGCACGATTGTGGCTATAACATATTCAATTGCAAACGGGCTTCATCAGACATGCGCGAGATATCCCATGGCGGCTCAAACACCATATTCACTTTGACGTCCTCAACGCCCTTCACGCCACGCGCTGCATTCTCAACCCAACCTGGCATTTCGCCCGCAACCGGACAGCCCGGCGCAGTCAGCGTCATGTCCACTGTCACGACGCGATCATCACTAATATCGACCCTGTAGATGAGACCCAATTCATAGATATCCACGGGAATTTCAGGATCATATACCGATTTAAACGCCGCGATGAGATCGTCGGTGAGCCGATTAAGTTCGTCCTTGGGCAATGACGATTCAGCAGGCGTTTCCGCTCCAGGCTGATCGAAATCACCATCAGCAGATTTGCTTAAATCCATCACATCGCGGGGCGATGTTTCGCTCATCACGCGCTCCTAACCCAGCAATGCCCGCGCTTTGTCAAACGCCTCCAGACATCGTTGCACATCGTCTTCACCATTGTAGATGGCAAAGCTCGCCCGACATGTCGAGGTCACGCCGAAATGACGCATCAGCGGTTCCGCGCAATGTAGGCCGGCACGCACCGCCACGCCATACTTGTCAAGAAGCTGAGCAATATCATGGGCGTGGGCCGCCCCAGAGGCGAAGGTGATAATGGCCCCCTTGCCCGGCGCCTCGCCCACAATACGCACGTCATTGTGACGGCGCAGGCCATCGGTGAGCGCTTTGGCGAGCGCATTCTCATGGACGAGCGCTGCCTGACGGTCCTGCGATTGTAGCCAATCAATGGCTGCGCCCAGGCCTATGGCCTCGACGATCGCCGGCGTGCCAGCCTCGAACTTGTAAGGAATTTCGTTATAGGTGACCGCATCCTGGCACACTGTTTCAATCATTTCGCCACCACCCTGATAGGGTCGCAGCGCGTTCAGCGCTTCCTCAGTCCCATAGAGCGCGCCAATGCCGGACGGGCCGTACACTTTATGGCCTGTGAAGGCGTAGAAGTCCGCCCCCAAGTCGGCCACATCCACGCGTGGCAGGTGGACCGTTGCTTGGCTGCCGTCGATCAACACTTTCGCACCCGCCTCATGGGCTAAGCGCACAATCTCGCTGGCATCGGTCACGGTGCCCAGCACATTGGACATGTGCGTCATGGCCACGACTTTGGTCTTGGGCCCCAGCGCCGCGGCATAGGCGTCCATGTCCAGTGAGCCGTCCTCGCGCACCGGAATCCAGCGGAGCACAGCGCCTTTGCGCTCACGCAAGAAGTGCCAAGGCACGATGTTGGAGTGATGTTCCATCACCGAGAGCACAATCTCATCGCCCGCATTGATCTCCGGCTCCATGCCACTGGCGACGAGATTGATCGCTTCGGTGGTCCCGCGCGTGAATACGATGTTGCGCTCGCTCGGCGCGCCAAGAAATTGGGCGACCTTGATGCGCGCGGCCTCCATAGCTTCGGTGGCTTCATTGGCCAGCGTGTGCAATCCGCGATGCACATTGGCGTAATGACCGCGCATCACATCGGTCATGGCGTCTATAACGGCATCAGGTTTCTGCGCCGACGCCGCGCTATCTAAGTAGGACAGCGGCTTGCCGTTAATCTCTCGATTAAGGATCGGAAATTGCGCACGGATGGCATTGAGGTCAAACGATGTTCTAATCTGATCGGTGGCAATGGTCATAAATTCTCCCTTAGCCACCCCTCAATATGGGCATCCAACACCCCGCGCACCCCCCCATTTGGTATATCATTTGGAATATTATTCAGGGCCTCGGCGACGAAGGCGCGGGTGAGCAGCGCTTTAGCGTGGGCTTCCGGCAAGCCGCGCTGACGCATGTAGAACAGCGCTGTCTGGTCCAGCGCGCCCGCCGTATTGCCGTGCGCACACGCCACGTCATCGGCGTAGATCTCCAGCTCCGGCTTGGCGTTGATGGTTGCAGTTTCACCGAGCAGCAGCCCTGCATGGTGCATTTGCGCGTCGGTCTTTTGAGCGGCGCGCTCCACCTTGATTTTGCCTTGGAACACGCCGGTGGCGCGATCGGCGGCCACCGTGCGGAAGGTTTCGCGGGTGGTGGTGTGGGGAGCATTATGGGTGACGACAGTGGTGTGGTCGGCGTGGCGATCGCCCGAGAGTAACGACACGCCATTGAGGTTGACCTCAGCGCCCGGGCCATTGACGTGGACGTGCGTTTCGAGGCGTGACAGCTTGGCGCCGAGGGACAGGGTTGTCTGCGTGTAGCGGGCGTTTTCGGCAAGCGTCACGCGCGCGTCGGATGCAACCACTGTGTTCTGCAATTGCGGAATCACCAAGATCCGTTCGACGTGTGCATCCGGTCCGATCTGAAATTCGACGGGCTGTGCCGCAATTTTGTGGGATTGCTCAGTCCACTGCTCCCACACGGTCAGCCTGGCGCCCGGTTCGGCCACAAAGCGAAAAACTGAACCCTTACCGAACACATCGCCGTCAACTTTGAGGGCAAATGGCGGCAGGTCTGTTCGGCCCTTAGGAACAATCTTGACCTGCATATTGCGGTGCTGGATTTCTTGACCGCGTTGTAGCGACGGCAATTCCTCAAGACAGTCCAACTCGGGTTGCGCTAACCCATGCGCGGCGGCCCGAAGATCCGTCCATTTCCATTCTTCCACACGACGATTGGGAAGCTGATCGAGCGCGATGGCCATGGCTTACGCCCCCAGCAGGGCGTCATAACCCTCGGCTTCGAGTTTGTCGGCAAGCTCGGCTCCGCCGGAGGCGGCAATCCGACCGCCAATCATCACGTGAATAACGTCAGGGCGGACATGCTCCAGTAGCCGCTTATAGTGCGTGATCACCAACATTGCGCGGTCAGGCCCGCGCAACGCATTCACCCCATCTGACACGACTTTCAACGCGTCGATATCGAGCCCGCTGTCGGTTTCATCCAAAATCAGAAATCTCGGTTCGAGCATCACCGCTTGGAAAATCTCCATGCGTTTTTTCTCGCCGCCGGAAAACCCAACATTCAGCGGCCGCTTGAGCATGTCATTGGCAATGTTCAACTGCGCAGCGACCTCGCGCGCTTTCTTTAGGAATTCCGGCGCGGGGATTTCCGCCTCGCCACGCGCTTTGCGCTGGGCGTTCACTGCCTCCTTGACAAATGTGAGCGTGGGCACGCCGGGGATCTCCACCGGATATTGGAATGACAGGTACAGACCCTTGGCCGCGCGCTCCTCCGGCTCGAGCTCAAGCAAATCTGCGCCATCGAATGTCGCCGAGCCGCCGGTCACCTCATAGCCATCGCGCCCGGTGAGCACATAGGAGAGCGTCGACTTGCCCGAGCCATTGGGGCCCATGATGGCGTGAACTTCGCCAGCGGGCACACTTAACGAAAGCCCACGAATAATATCGCCAGTAGCCTCGCCCTCTTCGTCCTCAACACGGGCGGATAGGTTTTCAATTTTGAGCATGAACGGTTTCGACTCTTAGGCTTATCGTATCAGAAAAGGATCATATGCGACGCGCATTGCACGCGATTAGCATGTTTGCCTTGCATATGGTCAATACATAGCTGCGGAGTCAGGTATTGCCAGTCGAGCGCCGGGAGCCATGATCAACGCCTTCTTAAGGAAGCTCCCAGAAATCGCGACGTTGTGAGACTGCTCGCCTTGTGCCGGCAGCGCAAACGGACTTCAATCCGATCTACCCAAAGTTCATTCGCATGCATGCCCTGTGCAAAACCGGATGAACGCCGTGAACCAGTTCAACATCGGGGGAAACATGACAGGCGACCTCACACAACCGAATCGGCTCTGGCTGCCATTGGCAGGCATGATTGCAGTCTTCATGGCCTGCCCTGCTTGGGCGCAAGAGCCTGACATCCAGCGCTACGCCTCCCCGCAACAACAAGCCGCTGGACTACCGTTCTCCGCCATGGTTGCCCACGGCAATACGCTCTATTTGGCCGGCGCCATCGGCTTTGAACCCGACACCGGCGAGCTCGGCGAGGGGGTATCGCGCCAGACCACCCTGGCGTTGAATTCAATTGAATCCGTGCTCGCTCAAGCTGGAGCGGACCGCGCGCACCTTCTCAACTGCATTGTGTTCTTGGCGGATATGAATGATTACGCTGCAATGAATACGGCTTTCGCCACATTCTTCGGCGATGATCTTCCTGCACGCACCACAGTGGCCGTCACCCCGCCACTGAATGCGGCGTTAGAAATTTCATGTGTGGCTGCTCGGCCGCAAGCTGAGACAACTGAGGAGTAAACAACGTGGGACGCACTCCAAGTTCAGCCGTTGTGGGGGCTGCGGCGTGCGCAACGATCATGTTCAGCGCCATGGCGCAGGACGAAAAAGTGGAGCGATTTGGCTCACCGGCATGGGGCGATGGCGAAGCCCCTCCCTATGCAGCGATGGTGGCCCATGGCGACACGCTTTATTTGGCTGGCGTCCTTGGCAAAGATATTCAAACGGGCGCCTATGCTGAAGGGGTTCAGGCGCAAACGACCGCAGCGCTGGACACTATTGAATTGGTGCTGAGCCAGGTTGGCGCCACAGCTGCTGATATTCTCAATTGCACCGTATTTCTGGCCGATATTGACGACTATGCGCGCATGAACACTGCGTATGCCGAATTTTTTGGCGAGGTGCTGCCCGCCCGCTCCACCGTGGCCACGTCATTGCCGGACGGTGCGGATGTGGAAATTGCCTGCACGGCCGCTCGACCCGAGGAAACGGCGGAACTATCTAGCGCTACTTTGTCTGTCAATCTTCCCACAATTGATGCAGCTGAGCGCCCAGAGATTGGCGATGACGAAGCGACGCCGGAAGACGATGACGTTGGTGGCGACGAACCGCAGGACAATTAGCGGCGGGGTGTAATGGCCCGCCCCCACAGACCGTCTGATCGGCCAATGGCGAATGCACTACCTAGCCACCCTGCAGGGCGCGGTTTGGTTCGATCCGACCAAAGATCAGTAAAAACACGAACTTGCCCCAGCCGGCTGTTTTGTCGCGCGTTTGGGGCGACCTGCCACACGGACATGCATTGCGCGCTGCGCATGAGCGCAATTTGGCGCCACTACGATCTACGCAAGCGCGCGCGGTTGGGTTATGGCTCGGCGGAAACTTCACACGCCACGGGGAGCCCGCCATGAGCGACCACGAAATGCCCGATTTGAATTCACTCTACGCGCGGCCGGTGCACAAATTTGCTTATGTCTTGATTGGCTTAGGCGGCGCACTGGCGACCATCGGCGCGCTCACCGTGCTGTTCGTGCAATTGCCGGAAGTTTTGTTTGAGATCCGCTACGCCAGCGATCCCACAAGCCCGCAACAAGCCGTTGCGGCCGCCTCTTTGCGTGATGTTGTCCTGGACTTTGCCAATGGCCTGTTGTCCAGCGTTCTGGCAGGCGTCATCGCCGTGGGCTTGGGCCTCGCGCTCAACGAATTGGATCGAATTGCATGGCTGAATATGTCGCTTGAGGACCGCGAGCGGGTGTGGCGCAAGCGCAAAGGTCTCAATCCCAAGGAATTCAACGCTGCGTACGGGATTAACGAGGACGAGATTTGAGGACGGGTTGGGAGACCGATCTGCCCGTTACGGCGCGTTTACTGGACCATGGCGGTTTGTTTTCCCGAGACTTTATGCATCGCGCACGCTCAGGCGATCTTCGATGCAATCCGGGCGCGCTTTGATCGCGGCGATGTCGCCCTGGCATAGCCCTCGTTGGTC
>CAZWVH010000106.1:0-5586 GCA_964636945.1 uncultured Caulobacterales bacterium
GGGTCCCCACCCGATCCCATTCCGAACTCGACCGTTAAGCCCCCCAGCGCCGATGGTACTCCGGCTTAAGCCGTGGGAGAGTAGGTCGCCGCCAGGTCTGCAAGAATGATTGATCTCCTTCCTTGTCCGCGCGTCCAGCCAATGGTCGCGCAACTCAGTTTCCGCGTTGAGCCCTGGACGTTCAGGGCGCGGCGTGGCAGAGAGCGCAGCTCTCACGCGGTTTAACGCGGGGTGGAGCAGCCCGGTAGCTCGTCAGGCTCATAACCTGAAGGCCGCAGGTTCAAATCCTGCCCCCGCAACCAAAAAACGTCCCGCGGTCCATTGGATCAGCGGGGTTTTTTGCGTTTTGGGAGATAGACCCGCGTCCGTTAATCCAGTTGTGACCTGCAGCTAAAGGCCTAACTCGAAAGCTCTTAATCCCGGCTCAACTAAGCCCAGAGCTGCAGGTACCAAACTCAACACTTAACTCAAACGACTATTGTAACTCTCAAAATCGTAACTTAGAAAATGGTATCAGGGGGTGGCGTTTCACCGCCGCCAGTAGTAATGTACACTGAAACTAATATATAATCAACAATTCCAAATTCATACCACAGGAAGAAATCTAGTTCGTATACATAGCAAATATCTTGAAAAGCATTCAATGGCTCACAATCTGTATAAGATAGGTCATCAATATCCTCAAAGTTCACTGGGTCATCTGCATGAGCGCTAACCGCGTTTGGCATTACAGCAGATGCAATAGAAAATGCTGCCGCGACAAGAGTTGATTTGAAAACCATATTCAAATTCATGCCAATCTCCTTTTCAGCCAATCATCCTGTCTTGAGACAATTAAAGAGTTCAGTTCACTTTTTTGCTCACAAACTCGATCGACGAACGAAAGTTACAGAGGAATACTTGAACTGACGATCTTTATTACTATCTCATGCATCGAGAGCCCGGTCAATCCCGAAAATGCTCGCTTAGATTGAGTGGTTTTCGCAACTGCTATGTCAATCCTTGTCGCACCTGAAGTCGCGCCGCATCCAATTAACTTTTGGTCGGTGGGATAGTCCACCAGACACACCACACGGTTAGAGTGGTCCTCCATTTCGGTAGGAAAAACCGACGTCGCGACTTGTGCATTCTCTTTCCTGTAACTGCCGTCAGTAAAAATTTACCAGCACAAGGCGTATTGATCACTCGCAGATGGTGGTAGTTGGCGTGCAAACATGCAATGCTAGCCGCGATTTTGATGGGAGGTTTCGCATGTTGGTCCACGATCTTGGCATTGCTCCGAAAGCCTCATCGTCGCAAGGGCTCTCCGCCGCGCCGAAAAGCATTATGGAAAATGTGAGCCGGCGAGGCTTTCTGACCAGTTCGGGCGGGCTCGTCATCGCTGTGACACTTGTGGCTTGCGGTCGGCAAGATGAGGCGCCACCGGAACCTGCTCTGGCGCCGGTCGATCTGACAGACAGTCCGTTGCGGGAAGTGAAAGGCGGGGACGCAACGCCTTGGTTATGGATCGCCATCGAACCAAGCGGGACTGTCAAGATCACCTGCCACCGCTCGGAAATGGGGCAGCAGGTCTGGACCTCAATGGCCCAAATTGTCGCCGATGAATTGGACGCCGACTGGGATGATGTGGAGATCGTCCAAGCCCTGGGTGATCCGAAATATGGCGACCAGAACACGGACGGCTCTCGGTCCGTGCGCTTCAACTTTCATCGCTTACGCATCGCTGGCGCCGCCATGCGCGCCATGTTGATCGAAGCGGCCGCCCGAGTTTGGGACGCCGATCGCGCTGAATTATCTACCGATCAGGGCGTGGTTGTTCACGCCGCCACGGGCGAACGGATGAGCTATGGCGAGCTGGTGCAGACGGCGGCGGGCATTGCCATTCCGACTGAAGATGCGATCACCCTGAAAACGCCCGGTGAATGGCGGTATATCAATAAAGAAGTGGCTTCGCTCACGGTTCCGAAAATCGTTCGCGGCGAAGGAACATTTGGCATTGATGTCCAACGCCCCAATATGGTCCACGCGGTGATCGCGCGCCCGCCTCAGTTGTTTGGCAAGACTCAGGCTGTGGACGACAGCCAGGCGCTATCAGTGCCAGGAGTGCTGCAAACGGTGAGATTGCCCGATGCAGAACCACCGGCGGCCTTTCAGGCGCTCGGCGGGGTTGCTGTCGTGGCCACAGATACCTGGGCCGCCATCCAAGGACGCAATGCGTTACAAGTGACGTGGGCGGATGGTCCCAACGCTGGCTATTCTACGGCGGAGTTTGAACAATCAATCACCAATGCAGTGCGCGAACCTGGTCAGGTGCGTCGCTCGCGCGGTGATGTTTATGCCGCTTTGGAGGCGGCTGAGACGCGTTTGACCTCGGACTATTATGCGTCCCATTTATCGCAGTCGCCCATGGAGCCGCCATCAGCCACCGCGGAATGGCGCGGCGACGAGCTGGAGTGTTGGGCGTGCGTTCAGGATCCGCAGACAACACGCAACACGCTTGCCCAATTGCTTCAGCATGACGTGGATAAAATCACGGTGCACGCCACTTGGCTTGGCGGCGCGTTCGGTCGCAAGTCGAAGCCTGACTTTGTTGTCGAGGCCGCCTTGATTGCGCGCCAAGTGGGCCGCCCAGTCAAAGTCACCTGGACCCGTGAGGATGACCTGCGCCATGGTTTTTACCATGCCGTGAGCGCGCAGCGACTCGAAGCGGGCTTAGACGAGGCGGGACGTTGTACGGCGTTTTTACATCGCACATGTTTCCCCCCGATTGCCTCCACATTTACGCCCGGGATGGATAATCCCACCGATGGTGAGCTTGGCCTAGGCGCCACCGACACGCCGTTCGCCACACAAACTTTCCAAGTGGAATCCGCAAATGCGGCAGGTCATGTGCGCATTGGCTGGTTACGGTCGGTATGCAATGTCTTCCACGCGTTTGCCGTGCAAAGCTTTGCAGCGGAATTGGCCGAAGCGGCCGGGCGCGACCAACTGGACTATTTGTTGGAGCTGATTGGCGCTGATCGCATGATCGACCCAAACACCGAAGGCGCGACATACGCCAATTATAGTGCATCTTTAGAGGAATACCCGATCGACACAGGGCGTCTTTCCAACGTTCTGCGCCGTGTTGCCGACATGTCCGGTTGGGGACGCGAGACGCCTCAAGGTCATGGATTGGGATTGGCGGTGCACCGGTCGTTCTTGTCTTACGTGGCCATGGCTATCGAAGTCGCTGTTGATGAACAAGGCAATCTTTCCATGCCCGGCGCCTGGCTGGCTGTGGATGCCGGCACGGTGGTCAATCCGCGCCATGTGCGCGCCCAGATGGAGGGTGGGGCAATCTACGGATTGTCCAACGCACTCTATGGCGAAATTACCGCCGAGAACGGCGCTGTGGTTCAAAACAATTTCCCCTCATGGCGTTTGATGCGAATGCGAGAGGCGCCCCGTCGTTTTGAAACGCAGATTATTGAAAGCAATGCGCCGCCAGCAGGCGTCGGCGAGCCGGCCACGCCCGTTGCTGCCCCCGCATTGACCAACGCGATCTACAACGCCGTTGGTCAGCGGATCCGCCGTTTGCCGGTCCTCGGAGCAGGCCGACAGCGTTTGACGCTCGCCTAGCCAACCAAACCTAATGGAGCAATCGCCATGGCGGTGACCTTAAACATCAATGGACGCCCACAACGAGTTGAGGCCAATGAAGGCACGCCCTTGTTGTGGGTGTTACGCGATCACTTGCAGTTGACGGGTACGAAGTTTGGCTGCGGCGTCGCCCAATGCGGTGCGTGTACCGTCTTGGTGGACGGCGCCCCGGTCCGCTCGTGCATCACACCGCACGAAGCTGTTGAAGGCATGGAGATTGAGACAGTTGAAGGCAAAGCGGGTGCGGCCGCTGACGCCGTTCGCGCAGCCTGGAGAGACATCGACGTCCCGCAATGCGGATATTGTCAAGCTGGGCAGATTATGGCCGCCATCGCATTGCTTGAGCGGAATGCCAATCCCAATGACGATGACATTGACGCGGCCATGAGCGGCAATCTTTGCCGATGCGCCACTTATATGAGTATTCGCCGGGCAATAAAAAGCGCCTCTAGCCAACTCTGATTGTTTCGCATGCAATCAATTGAGGGCCGGGACCATGCATCCCAACTCACCTGGCAAACTCGATGCTGAGAACGGGTAGGGCGGTCCAGCCGTGCTGCGCGTCGCACAACGAGGCTGGACCGCCAAGATCAGTCCGCTAAGGCCAATCCGCATATGCCGTGAATGGCATTATTGTTCTTCGATCGCGATGATCTTAGCGACGCCCGCATGGCCGCGGGTGCTCTCATAAGTCGTGGTTTGTCCGACAGCGATTTCCTCTTCTCGCTCACCAAAGGTGATGCACACTTCGCCTTCGTTGTCGCTGGAACACAAAACGCCGGTTTCATTATCCCATGTGTAGGGCGTCGAGTTTTCTTCGATTGTGACCATATTGGTTGCATCATCAAAGGTTGCAACGGTCACCGTGCCGTCGTCGCGCGTGAATTCCAGGGTGATTTGGTCTGCAAATGCGGGGGCCGCCAAAACCAAGGTGGCTGCAATGGCTGAGATGGCTCGTTTCATCGTATTTCCTCCAATAATGAACACCAACGGTATGACGCTAGCACAGCGGGATGACAAAGCTAAGACTAACGTATCTAACGGAGAAAGTTTTTTGAACCCAAGGGAATTAACGTAGGGCGCTCAATAAGTTGGATGAAATAATAAGTATTCTGATGGGCAAGCATAAAAGATCTATCGATTTGATCGCTGTATTGTGGCTGTTCATTTCAAACATATACACCACGGATCGGGGACTAGTCCTCCACCCACATGATTTCCGCCATGCCGGCAAAACCCCGGCTTGTCTCATAATTGGCCTTGAAACCCACTGGCGGTGAATCGGGAAATTCAGCAAACGTGGCGCAGTGCTCTCCCTCCTCGTCAACGCTGCACAGCGTGTTGGTTTCGGGATTAAAGGTGTAGGGCGCGGGGCCGTCATCAGGTCCGATGGCGGTGTCGAAAGTCGCGATGGTTATTGTGCCATCGCTTCGCGAGAATTTAACGGTGATGTTTTTGGCCAACGCAGGGCCAGAAAGCGATGCGGCGAGCAGGGCGCCGGTCATCACAGCGACGGCTTTGCGCTTCATTGTTGTGTCCTCCACAAGGGCGGTCCGTTTCATTTTGTCGGTAATCCTACGCCGCCTCCGGGGCGTCGCCTAGTCCTTTGCAATCGGCGTGTATGTCAAACGCGACCAAGGTCAGCTCTAAACGCCAATATGTAATTACCGTGCGCCAATTGATTGAGTCGTGATCTGCGCGCAAGTACGCTGTTACCACTGCAATTCAAGGGTGGAGTTTGGTGATGATACGGCGGGAGATGGCGTCAATGGGCCGACTTTTTCGTTCAATAATGGGCAGCGCGCTTCTGACGGGACTGACGGCCCTTTGCGCCAATGCACAATCGGACGACGCGGATCGCATTTGGCATGGCGGCGCCATCTTGACCATGGAGGATGATCAGCCGCGCGCCGAAGCCATTGCCGAGAAAGACGGCCGCATCCT
>CAZWVH010000107.1:0-5541 GCA_964636945.1 uncultured Caulobacterales bacterium
TCCGGTGGCGCCAAATTGGTGGGCAATTCTTCGAAATGCCCACCCTACAAATTCAGAGCCCGTAGGGTGGGCAAAAGCGAACGCGTTGCCCACCGATGATCGCGAAAGAGCGAAAATCTAAATCGCCCCGCAATCTATGAGTCCGGCGCCCCTAATCAGGGAACAGGGCGCGGCACAGTTTACTTAAATCGCTCCGCCGTCCCTGAAAATTCTATGGTCAGCTGCGATGGGCTAACGGGATTGGCCGGGTCTTCGTTGATCGGGTATCGCTTGACCGCGCCGGCTGAGCTAAAACTGTCATAGTCATTGGCGAAATTAAACTCGCGATGGCGGACTGCCCAAACCGGCGTATTGCCTTGGGCCTCTTCCACATCGAGCTGGTCGACAATCACCGTGCGCGAACCGGTGGCTCGCCACTGACCAAAGAGCGTTCGGCCGGAAAATGAGTATACCACCGAGCCGTCGCCATTGAGCTGCCAGACAACTGGTCCTTCACACACAAAATCGGGCACGAATTGTTGGAATTCCACGCATGAAAACGTTCCAAATCCCAATGCAATCGAGTCCACCGTGGCCGTGCCTGAATAAATGCCCACAAACTTTTGTGGTGTTGAGCCGCCATTATTAGCTGCGGTTACAGGCATGCAGACGCTGGCAGCGCAGGCGAATGCGACAATATATATGTTGAGTTTCATGATACCCTCCCCAGAGTTCATTACCCTCTTACCGTACGCCTCATGGAAGGAAGTAACAACTCATCCTTTTGGCGAATAGGCCCAGGCTGGTTTTGTTGGAGGGGAGGAATTCATGTGGTTAGCTGGACCTCACCCCATCCCCATTGCGCAGACATGCCGCGCGCCGCATAAGATCGCGCCATGCACGATCATTTTTCCACCCAAGTGGGCCAGCTGTTTCCCACCGTCGTCCTCACCGGGACCATGCCCGATTGCGGGCCGATCAATCAGGCGCTGAAAGACGCGATCCTCAAGCGCCGCGCCGAACATCCCGGCATTGAGCGCTCCAACACGCTGGGCTGGCACTCCACCACCGACATGCTGGAATGGGGCGGCCAAGCCGCGCATGATTTGGGTCGGCGCGCCTGTCTGTTCTGCGATCCGCACACGGTGGAACTGTCGAGCCCCAATGAGCGCCGGCTGGGCTGGTCGGCCGAGATGTGGGCGAATGTTTCGCCATCAGGCGCGTCGAACCAGATGCACGCTCATCCCGGCGCGTTGTGGTCGGTGGTCTATTATGTGGACACCGGCTATGAGCCCGGGCGCGAGGACCAAGGCGGGGAACTGGTGCTGCATGATCCGCGCTTTCCCATGAACCGCATGTATTCAGCCGATGTGGTGGTGAAACTGCCCGACGGCTCGGGCGAGCGCACCGCGCAGGGGATCCGCCCGCGCGAGGGCATGCTGGTGGCGTTTCCCTCATGGCTCAAACACAGCGTGCAGCCGTATTTCGGCGAACGCGAACGCATCTCCATCGCCATCAATCTCATGGTGGCGGCCGGTCCAGGCGGGGCGCGATAATGGCCCAAACCACACTGATCATTCCCACCGAGGGCCGCGGTTTGTTCGATTTCACCCGCGAGGTCGCCGACTTTGTGCGCAAATCCGGTGTGGCTGAGGGCTTGGCGACACTGTTTGTGCGCCACACCTCGTGCTCACTGCTGGTCCAGGAAAACGCCGATCCGGACGTGCGCGCCGACCTGCAGGAGTTTTTTGCGCGCATCGCGCCTGAACACATGGACTGGATCCGCCACCGCGCCGAGGGACCCGATGACATGCCAGCCCACATCCGCGCCGCTTTGACCCAAACCTCGCTGTCCATCCCGGTGAGCGCGGGACATATGGTGCTGGGGACCTGGCAAGGGATCTACCTGTTCGAGCACCGTCGCGCCGCCAATGCCCGTCAAGTGGTGGTGCATGTGAGCGGGTAGGTTGGTGGTGACTGTAGCGCTTCAAAAAACGCTTCGGTCAAAGAGATTTAAATGGACCACGCAAGTAAGAACTATCTTCTCCTATAGCAATCAAATATGTATTAGCATACAACTGTGCTTCTTTATTTTCACTTTTTGCGAGTTCTTTCATCTTTGGAAGTGTAACATCATTTTTTGGTTTAATTTTCGCTAAAGTCGCTGACGAATAAAATTGAACAACTCCATCTTCATGATTGAGCAATCCGCTCAATCCTTCGAGCCCGAATTCATCCAAGATTTTTCCAACGATTTTATTCATTGCTTTCCCAGCTCTATTCTTCGCTCGATTGTCTCCCATTACACTGCGGCCCTCGTAGACCAAATCAACGAAT
Source organism: uncultured Caulobacterales bacterium (assembly GCA_964636945.1). Taxonomy (GTDB): domain Bacteria; phylum Pseudomonadota; class Alphaproteobacteria; order Caulobacterales; family Maricaulaceae; genus CAZADA01. Next base: position 2,317 of record CAZWVH010000107.1, read on the forward strand.
TCCTTCTCGAAAAGTGTCAGCTCCATTTAATAGGCTCCAAATTGTCTCATCACGTTCAACCCGAAATTCATTTGCTCTTCATAAGACAATTTAGCCAATATGGTGGGCAAAAGCGAACGCGTTGCCCACTGATTAACAACGCAAAGCTTTCAAACGTCCAATGTCCGCGCGGTCGCGAATGGGCTAGGCTCGCGCGAGACCAGGAAAGGACGCCGCATGTCGCTTGATGCACGCATTCAAGAGGTTGGGCCTTGGCGGTTCGCCGTGGCCCGCCACACCGGACCGTATACCGGCATTGCAACGGCCATCACCAAAGCCGTGACCTGGGCGGGTCAGAACGGACTGATTGGCCCAGACACCGTGGTGGTGGGGGTCTATTACGACAATCCCGAAGACACGCCCATCGATCAGTTGCGCAGCGCCGGCGGTCTCACCGTGCCCGTGCAAGCCAAAATTGAGGGCGACGAGGTCGAGGAACTTGGGTTTCCGGCGCATCGCGCGCTGGTGGTCACCCACAAAGGCTCATACGAGACCCTGCCTCAGACCTACAATCAGGTCATGGCCTGGATGACCGAGCATGGGGCGGAATGGGCCCATGACGGTCCCAGTGTCGAGCACTATGTGGACGATCCCACCACCACGCCGGAAGCTGAGCTGCGCACCATCATCCATATTCCTGTCAAATAAGGTGAGTGAACAGGTGGACATTGTGCGCCTGACCGGCGGCGAGGCGCGCGCGCATTTGGCCGATTTGGCGCGGCTGCGCATCGGCGTGTTTGCGCAATGGCCCTATTTCTATGATGGCGATGACGCCTCTGAGCGCGAGTATTTAGAGGCGTTCGCCTCGGCCGATCACGCCGTAATCATCGCCGCATTCGACAGAGACACAATGGTGGGCGCGGCCACCGCCTCGCCATTGGCCGCCCAAGAGCCGGGCGTGCGGGCGCCCTTTGAGCACGACGGCGAGGACCTTGGCGAGATTTGCTATTTCGGCGAGTCGGTGCTGTTGCCGGAGTATCGCGGCCGGGGCCTAGGCCATGCCTTTTTCGATGGCCGCGAGGCCCATGCGCGTGACATTGGCGCCAATACAGCCGCCTTCTGCGCGGTGGAGCGAGAGCGTGACGATCCGCGCCGCCCCGCCAATGCTCGCGATCTTGGCCCGTTTTGGCGCAAGCGCGGTTACGCGCCGGTTACCGGCCGATATTGTCACATGGCGTGGAAAGAATTGGGCGCGGCGGACGAAACGCCACAGCGCTTGCAAGTGTGGCGCAAGCCATTGTGACAGGGCGGGCATTGCTGGAGCGGGAATTTTGGGCTTAGCTCTTGCGGACAATTGGGAGATAACCGCATGAAATACCGTCATTTCATTGCACTGGGCGTGGTTGGCGCGCTCACAGCCTGCGCCAACAGCCAATCGTCCAACGTGGATCCCGCGGTGGTCGCGGCGAACATGCAAGAGCATATGGCCTATCTGGCGTCGGACGAATTGGAAGGGCGCGAGCCTGGCACGCCTGGCTATGACGCGGCGGCAAACTATGTCGCGGAACAATTTGCCGAAATCGGCCTTGCGCCCGGCGCGGACGATGGCGGCTATTTTCAACCCGTGACACTGCGCAACTTCCAAGCAGCCGAAGACGGACGCTCGCTGGAGATCGCCTCAGCGCCGGCGCTTGTGGCTGGGCAAGACTATGTGGTGGGCGCCAGCGCTCAGCGCACGCAATCTTCGGTGCAGGCTCCAGTGGTGTTTGTGGGCTATGGCATTGTCGCCGAAGAGGCCGGGATCAACGACTATGAAGGCATGGATGTGGAGGGGAAAATCATCGCTGCCCTCTACGGCGCGCCGGATGATTTGGACAGCGAGCTTCAAGCCCATTTGGGCTCGACATCGGTGAAGGCGCAAGAGGCTGAAAAGCGTGGCGCCATTGGCGCGGTGTGGCTCTATACCCCCGCTTTCAGCCAACGCTTTGGCTTTGAACGCATGGCCGCCTATGCCAATCGAGCAAGCATGACGTGGGTGAGCCCCGACGGCCAGGCCAACAGCGCCGCTCCGGACATCCGTGTGAGCGCCGTGATGAGCATTGAGGGCGCACGCAAACTCTTTTCCAAGGCGGACGTTAGCTATGATGAGGTCCTGGAGGCGGCCGTCGATCCAGACGGAGAGATACCGCGCTTTGATATGCCCGTCCTGCTGTCCATGTCCCAAGCATCGGAGCATGAGGACATTGAAAGCGTCAATGTGGTGGGCGTTTTACCCGGTTCTGATCCCGATTTGCGCGATGAGACCGTCGTGTTGACGGCGCATTTGGACCATATCGGCGTCAGCCAGTCGGGAATTGACGGCGACTATATTAACAATGGCGCCATGGATAACGCGGCCGGCACATCGGCGATGATCGAGGCGGCGCGCATGGCGATGGCTGGACCGCGCCTGCCGCGCTCCACCATGTTTTTGGCCCTGACCGCTGAGGAACGCGGCCTGTTGGGTTCAGAGTATTTCGTCGCTCATCCCACCGAGTCGGCCAACACTATTGTGGCCAACGTCAATCTGGACATGCCGGTTTTGCTCTATGATTTCACCGATGTGACGGCATTCGGCGCCGAGCGATCCACTTTGGGACCGCTGGTGGAGCAAGCGGCCGGTTCTGTGGATGTGGCTCTCAGTCCCGACCCCATGCCTGAGCAGAACCTGTTTACCCGTTCTGACCACTATAGCTTTGTCAAAGGCGGAATTCCGTCCGTGTTCTTAGTGACCGGCTTTGACAATGGCGGGGAGGAAATTTTCCGTGATTTCCTGGGCACATACTACCATCGACCCAATGATGACATGGATCTGGACATCAACTTTGACGCTGGTGCGAAATTCGCTCGCGTGAATTATGAGATCCTCCGATCGGTATCGAATGCGCCAGAACGGCCCAAATGGCGCGCTGGCGACTATTTCGGCAATCTGTATGGCGGCCCGATGGAGGAGGCTGAATAAGTCTGTTGTCGTCAGAGTGACCACGGTCCCTCCGTTACACAGCGCGGTGCGAGGTTGCGCGCCGTGCAATTCCAACCATATATTGTGCGTTGCAACGAGTGAGGACGTGCGCCGTGCTTTTGACCATGATGAAAGCTAAGCTTCACCGCGCCGTGGTGACACAGGCTGACCTTGACTATGAGGGCTCAATCGCCATTGACCGCGACTTGCTGGATGCGGCCGGGATTTTGCCCCATGAGCGCGTG
>CAZWVH010000108.1:0-5490 GCA_964636945.1 uncultured Caulobacterales bacterium
GCCAACGTCCGAACCTGCCGCGGAGCCGACTCCGGAGCCCACGCCCGAGCCGACACCAACGCCAACGCCGACACCAACACCCACTCCAACGCCAACGCCTACGCCGACGCCCACTCCCACAACCACACCGACGCCAACCCCAACGCCAATGAGCCTGGCTGAGCGTTTGGCCCGGCAGCGCGAATTGGTGGACCAGGCAAAGGAAGATGAAGAGACGCCGCGTGACGTGCGCTCGGTCCCCTTGGACGACGACACCAGCCGGCAGTTTTCAGGCTCGGGCACCGGCGACACGCCAACGGCAAGTTATGGCGACTACATTACGAACCGCATCGAGAGTCTGTGTTGGCGCGGGCCGGACGATATGCCCGACCCTGAAAAGATGGTTGTCGACATTCGATTGTCCGTCGACGCCAGAGGTCAAATTGTACGCCGCCGGGTTTTGAACCAGAATGAAATTCGGTTTAGCGGCGATCAGTTTTGGGTGGTGGCGATGGAGCGCGCGCAACGTGCGATCATCGATTGCGAGCCCTACAGGCCGCCGCCACAATCGGTTCTTAATGACGACGGGACGTTCACATTTACCCTTAATTTTGCCAAAACCCTCAGCGACTAACGAAGGAATTGCTATTGGCGTTTTGGCGTTGGGGTTGCTAGACGAAGTTTGGGGACTGCGTCAGCGCAGGACACAATCGAATGAGGGGAGTGATCACGTGCACCGATCATCAGTCGTAATGTTTGTGAGGCAGTGGCTTGGCGTGTTGGCCGTGATCGGGCTTTCTGCATTTGCTGCTCAGGCCCAGAATGAAGAGCCCATCTTCAACATCAATGAGAGCATTCTTGATCCCGCGCCGGTCGCGGTCACCGATTTCATCGCCGCTGATGAAAACTCAGCATCCATGGGCATGGATATTGCTGCGGTGATCACCAACAACCTTGAGCGTTCCGCGCTGTTCCGGCCCATCGATAAAAACGCCTTCGTCGATAGCGTCTCGGCGTTCGACCAAGCGCCGCGTTTTGAAGACTGGCGGCTTATTGGCGCAGAAGCGCTGATCACGGGCCAAGTGGAAATCAATGCGCAAGGCGATCTGGTGGTCTCCTTCCGTCTTTGGGACACATTCCGTCAGCGTCAAATGGCGGGACAGGTGTTCAACACCACCACCGACAATTGGCGGCGCGTGGCGCACAAAATCTCAGACCTGGTGTATGAACGCTACACCGGTGAAGCGGGCTATTTCGACACGCGCATTGTGTACATTGAGGAAAGTGGTCAGAAGACCGATCCGCGCACGCGCCTGACCATTATGGATCAAGATGGCGCCAATCGCCGTTTCCTCACCGATGGTTCATATTGGGTGTTCCTGCCCACATTCTCGCCGACGCAGCAAGAAATTGTGTATGTGTCCTATCGCGACGGCACGCCCAAGACCTTCCTGTTCAATCTGGAAACAGGCCGGGAAGAGGCGCTCTTTGAGATCACGCAAGATGCAGAAAGTTACTCCGCCCGGTTTACTCCGGACGGCACGCGCGTGGTCACCACCGTATCGGTGCGCGGCAACTCCGACATTCATATGTATGATCTGCGCACCCAGCGTTTGAACCGTCTCACGCGCGAACCCTCCATTGAGGTGGAGCCGTCCATGGACCCCACAGGTCAGCGCATCGTGTTCACCTCCGACCGGTCGGGCGGGGGCAATCGGCAGCTGTATGTCATGAACGCCGATGGCTCGAACCCGCAGCGGATTAGCCGGGGAGACGGCCGCTATGGCACTCCGGTTTGGTCGCCTCGCGGGGACCTCATCGCCTTCACGAAACAAGCACGCGGGCTGTTTTCGCTCGGTGTGATGCGCACCGACGGCAGTGGTGAACGCATTCTTGTGGAGACTTTCAAAATCGATCGCCCAACCTGGTCGCCTAATGGTCGCGTACTGTTGTACACAACCGAGGGGAGCGGTACGGATCTCAACAAGGAAATCCGCTCCATCGATTTAACAGGGTTCAACGACCGCAGCATTTCCACTGTGGGCGTTGCATCTGACCCCGCCTGGTCGCCTTTGTTGGATTAGGGGGCGACATCATCTTGCGCTGGTAGTGAAAAAGGGTATAAACGCGATGTGCGACGCGAAGGTTCAGAATCGCCAGCGCTTTGGGGGAACTCGCGTCGTCGCGGCGACTTTCTCGAACCTAGAGGGACCATAACAATGAAATTGAAATTGATGCTTGCGGCCTCTGCCGCTGTTTTGGCCACGGCTTGCGGCTCAAATCCTGAAACCACGCCTACGCCAAGCGCACCGACGCCGGCTCCAGCGCCAAGCGCTAGCCCGCAAGACGCCCTGCGCGAAGCTGCCGGCTCTGACCGCGTGTACTACGGCTTTGACCAGTCAAGCCTGACAGCTGAAGCTCGCCAAGTTCTGCGTGCGCAAGCTGACTTCCTGAAGGAAAATCCTGCTCTGCGCGTTCGCATTGAAGGCAATTGCGACGAGCGTGGTACGCGTGAATACAACCTGGCGCTGGGTGCACGTCGTGCGAACGCCGCCAAAGACTTCTTGGTCGGCCTCGGCGTTGATCCGTCGCGCGTCACCACGATCTCATACGGCAAAGACCGTCCGATCGATCCGCGTTCAAACGAAGCCGCTTGGGCTAAAAACCGGAACGCGCGCACCTTCATCACGGGTGGTTCGTTGTCATAAAGCGACCCATTTCGCAGTTGATCATAACGGCGCGGCGTGTTCATCTCGCCGCGCCGTTTTTGCGCGAGTAGACCGATGAAATTATTAACTCCAGTGTGTATTGCCGCCATGTCCGCCGCCCTTGTGGTGTCGGGCATTATCGCCGCGCCGTCCGCCTCCGCGCAGTCGCGGCGCGAATTGCAGCAGCAGATTGATCAACTCAATGCTCAGCTCACCGACGCGCAACAGCGCCTGTCCAGCCTGGAAGGCGATGGCGACCCGGCGGCGGTGCGGATTTTCGAACGCATTGATGCGATCGAGCTGCAATTGCAGTCGCTCACCGGTAAGGTTGAGCAATATGGCTTTGCCAATCAACGCCTGTGCGAAGACTTGCGCCTCGTGGTTCGCGAGTTGCAGCTGCGCGACCGCGAATATGCCCAAGCGATGAATCTCCCTGAAGAATTTGTCGGCTTTGGCACGCTCGATGGCTTGTTCGAACAAGGCTCAGCCGCGTGCGCCGCCGCTAATGGCGTTGCCAGCCCAGGCTTTGGCGGCCAGGCCTCGCCAGGCGGCGTGGCGGCGGGTGGAGATCCGTTCGCCCGTCCCGATGGTGGCGCCAGCCAAGGCCCGCGGCGTTTGGGACCCGGTGGCGATCCATTCGCCGGCCCTAATGGCGCGCCGTCTGGCCAGTCTCCGGCTGGACAGAATCCGGGCGGGCAGTCGCAATCTTCGATTCCGTTGTCCAACAATCCGCAATTGGCAATTCGTCAGGCCGAGCAACTGATCTTGGCCGGGCGCTATGCCGAGGCGGAATCCATGCTGACCCAGTTTGTCGATCGGTTTCCCAACGACCCGCTGGTGGCTGAGGCGTTCTTTCTGCGTGGCGAGACCTTCTTCGTCCGCGACGCTTTCGGTGAAGCTGCGGCCGACTATATCAGCGTGATCGAAGCCGATGTGGACAGCGAACAGGCGCCTGAAGCTCTGGTGAAACTGGCGTCGAGTCTCAACCGGTTGGGCGAGCCGCAAGAGGCGTGTTTCACGCTCGATGATTTCGATCGTCGCTTTGCCAACGCGGATGATTTGACCAAGCAGAAGGCCGCACGCGTCCGCCTTGAAGCGGGCTGCTGAGCCTCACCCTGTACTGAGGCTCACAGAGCCTTACGCCATTGCTCTGTCCGGTGGAGGCGATTCGGTTGAATTGCTCCGCCGGGCGAGCCAGGGCGACTATGGGTCGCCGCCCACTGCGGCATTGATCGTCGACCACGCATTGCGTGCGGGATCGGAAAAGGACGCCCAAACTGCCGCGGACATCGCGCGCCAGCTAGGTGTCCCCAGCTACACTCTCACCTGGCGGCGCAACCAAGAGTCTCCCAGATCCCAAAACGCAGCGCGCGCGGCCCGTCATCGGCTTCTGGCCACGGCCTGCGCAGAGTTGGCAATTGGACGCCTGCTTCTTGGCCACACCGCTGATGATCAGGCCGAGACGGTCGTGATGCGTCTGGCGCGACCGTCCGTGACTGCTCGAGCGCTCGCTGGATTGTGGCCCGCTTCGCCATCGCCCGTGTGGCCAGAGGGGCGGGATTTGACCCTGATCCGACCCTTGCTGAACGAGCGCCGGGCCGCCGTGCGCGCGAATTTGCAATCAGCCGGCCTCATCTGGGTTGACGACCCAGCCAATCAAGACGCGACGTTCGAACGCATTCGCGCACGCCAATTGGTGCAACGGCTCAGTGAAGAGAGCTTTCAAGCTGTGATTGACTGCACGCGTCATGCAGCGCGTTTGGAGAGCGCCGTGTGCGCTGCTGCGGCAGAATGTCTACGCGATGTTGTGCTCGGCGCTGATGGTCAATTGACAGTGCCGCGACGAGCCTTGATTGGCCGTCCAACTCCCGTGCAAACGACGGCGCTCGACGCGCTGATTGACGCCGCCAGCGGCCACCCTCAGCTCCGCGACCGCGCCGCCTTGCGGCGTGCAATCCGTGTGTCGGTCGTCAATGGCGGGACTGCGACACTTGGCGGCGCCCTTTTGCGCGTCGAGAAAGACCTGGTGGTGGTGAGCCGAGACCCTGGCGCGGTGTCAGGTCGCGCTGATGTGCAGGGGCTCAAGGCGGAGTCGATTTCGACAGGCAAAACGCGGGTATGGGATGGACGGTACTTGGTCGGCCCCGCAACACAACAGGCAGTAATCACTGCTGGTGACAATGGCGCGCCGCGCGTTCACACTCGTGAAGGACTCCCGTGCAAGATTGAGCTGCGGTCGTTGGCCGACCTGCTCTTGCGTCGGCGGCTGCATGCACAAACTGGGATCGAAGCCAGAAATCACGGCGCCGGCAACTTGGCGAACGCCCCCTGAGCCGCCACATTAGCGGGGACTATCGTCAAAGTGCGCCGTCGCATTATCTCCACAAGGCGACGATCGAAAACGAGAGACTTTGGAATGACCTTTCGGAATTTAGCTCTTTGGGTGTTGGCGGTTCTGGTGCTGCTCGCCGTATTTCAGATGGTGCAAGGGGAAAACCCCAATGCCTCAGCGTCTGAGGTGCAGTACTCCGAATTTGTGAGGAACGTTGACAGCGGACGTGTGAGTTCGGTGACCATCAGCGGCGGCAACGTTGAAGGCGAGTATACCGACGGCACATCATTCACCTCCTATATCCCCGGCGATTTCTCACAGAATGAACTGCTTGAGCGGCTAGAGGCCAACAATGTCCAGATTACGGGCGAGCCGAGAAATTCCGGCAGCTTGGGCATTTGGGGCATTTTGCTGAACTGGTTCCCGATGCTGCTGCTGATCGGCGTGTGGATTTTCTTCATGCGCCAAATG
>CAZWVH010000109.1:0-5442 GCA_964636945.1 uncultured Caulobacterales bacterium
AAATTCGTGCATGGGCTTTTGACACCGAGGCGCGTTCGTGGCAAGCGACCGCGCCAAAATGTCGTTACGAAACTCCGAAAGAGAAGGCGACCGATGCCCAAGGCCGAGCTTGGTGAAAAGCAGACCTGCCCTGAATGCGGGGCAAAATTCTATGACTTGAAGCGCGATCCGGCGACCTGCCCAAAGTGTGCGCATCAATTCAGTCCAAAATCGTTGGAAACGCCGCAGCCCCCGCCGGACGACGAGCCAGAGCCCGTCAAGGCCAAAGAGGCTGATGAGCCCGAGGAGGCTGAGGTTGACGACGAAGTCGACGACGACGACGCCGATGATGATGACGACATCACCATTGGCGACGATGATGACGATGGTCTGATAGACGACGACGATGATGATGACGACGAGCCGCTCACCAAGGGTGATGACGACGAAGATGATCTCTTGTCCGACGACTTTTCAGACGACGACGAGGAGGAGACCGGAGGCGACGACGATGACAACATGCCGTTTATTGAAGACGACGGCGATGATGATCCGTTATCAGGCGAATCCTTCGGCGATAGTGACGACGGCGATCGCGACTGATGCGTGATCAACGCGATCATTGCTTGATTGTGTCGTATAGCCGGCATAATCTCCGGCGCGTTCGTTAAAAGAACAGCCAAATGGGGCCATAGCTCAGTTGGGAGAGCGCTTGAATGGCATTCAAGAGGTCGGCGGTTCGATTCCGCCTGGCTCCACCAGTCCCTTGAGGCTCAATTTTCCTGACACCGGCTGATCTGGTGATGTAAGTGAATGGATGATTCGAGCGCACAGACCAACGACCACCAAACTCACCTGCCATTTGTAGACAATGTGATCCCCTGGTCTTGCCGCCAGAGGGCGGCCGGGCGCAAAACCGCGCTTGCCACGCTGATCCATGTGGACGGCAATGGACCGCGCCCGGTCGGCAGCCAAGTGGCGATTGCTGACAGTGGAGACTTTGTGGGCTTGATCAGCGGTGGTTGCGTGGAGGCCGCGTTGGCCCACGAGGCCGTGCTTGCGCTGCGAGAGGGGCGCAATCGCACACTCCGGTATGGCGCAGGCTCGCCCTACATGGATATCCAGCTTCCGTGTGGCTCAGCGATTGAGATTTATATCGACGTTGGCCTATCCGATGAAACGTTGAACGCCATTGCGAGCAGCGCCGACATACGAGTATCCACAGCGCTTGTCACAGATCTGACCCATGGCCAGTCACGCTTGCATCCTTGCGCTCCGAGGGCGGAACCTAAACTGCACGGCGATGAGTTCGTTCGGCCCTTTATCCCGCAGCCTCGAGTGTTGATCTTCGGCGCCCATCCCGCCGCCCAAATTCTGGCGGAAATGGCTGGACTGGCTGGGATTGAGCCCGTGGTCGGCGATCAGTTTTCTGTCGACCAGGGATTAAAACTGGCCGACCGTTGGACCGCGATTGCCCTGTTCTTCCATGACCACGTCGATGAACCGCGCATTCTCGACGCCTTCCGTCACCAACCGTTGTTTTTTCTCGGCGCGTTGGGCAGCAAATCCACTCACGCTTTGCGCTGTGATGCGTTGCGCGAACTGGGGTGGTCGGCTGCTGAGCTCGATCGGATCCAAGGACCGATCGGTGAGTGGATTGCCGCCAAAACACCGCCGGAGATCGCAGTCTCAGTGCTGGCGTCATTGATCAAGGCCTGGCGGACCCCAATGGGCGAAGATGAATGAGGGTGGTTGGCCTTGTTCTCGCAGCAGGCGCATCGCGTCGGTTTGGCGACGCCAACAAGCTCCTTGCTCCCATCGCTGGGCGGCCGCTGCTGAGCTGGACCCTGGAGGCGATTGCATCAACGAAGCTGGCGCGCACCTACGTGGTGCACGATCGCGCTTGCCCACAGATCGCAACCAGCGCTGCGCAGCACCGATGTGTAGCAATTGAAAACCCCGACCCGGAAGCAGGACTTGGACGGTCGATCGCCATTGGCGTTTCCCATATCGATCAGGCCGACGCGGTGATGGTGGTGCTTGGCGATATGCCGTTATCTGTGGCTGCTGCTGATCCTGTGTTGGCCGCATGGCAAGCCGAACCCTGCGATGTCTTGGCGCCGGTCTATGGTGGTCAGCGCGGCCACCCGGTGATCTTTGCTGCGGCGTGCTTTGAAGAACTACGCGCCTTAACGGGAGACTTTGGCGCGAGCTTGGTGATCACGCATCATCGCAACCAATCCAGAATGCTCGAATGGGATGATGATCGCATTCATCTCGATGTGGATACACCCCGAGATCTCGCCAGGCTGGCGCAACGACTTTCCCGTCTTTGACCGACAACTGGCAAAATACGGCCCGCCAGCTGTGAGACTTAGACGGTCAATGTATACGTGATGCGGCGACGGTAGGTCTGGCCGGGCCGCACTATTGCGCTCGGCAAATGGGGGCAATTGGGGGCGTCGGGAAACTCCTCCGGCTCCAGTGCGATGGCCTCGAATGCGCCATAGGGCGCCCCGCCATCCGGTCGGCTTGGTCCGCCATTAAGGTGCCCGGAGGTGTAGACCTGCAAAGCCGGCATGTCCGACGTGACGACCAGCGAGCGATTGGTGGAGGGCAGGCTCAAAATGGTGGCGGCGCCACGGGCCACAGCATAGGCGTGATCCAATCCGCTTTTGGGGAGCGTGTTCAGCACGTCCGCTAAGCGGCGGGCGTGTCGGAAGTCGAGTTCGGAAAGCTGATCGAGGTCAATCAATTGCGCGCGGCCGGGCAGACATTCATGGTGGTTGAGGATTGCCGAGGACGGCGCTTCCAGTTGATGTTCCAGGATCGATCCGCATTGTCGACGATATTGGCGCTAACATCAGCCATAATTGGACACCATGCGCAGGCAATTGCAGCCGCGCCCCAAGAATGCCTTGGACCGTCCAACACGCGGTCACTTCAGGTGAAGACTGTCGCGGCCTCGATGGCATTGATCCGCGAGCAAAAATCTCGGCCCTCTGGAGCCTATTCGCTCAGGCAGGTTGCTCCGCCCGGCGACGGCGCCAGCCTCACGGATGACACCGACATCGCGTTGGCGCCGCGCGAGCGCAGTGCAAACGGCGTCTGTACGTTCGCCAAATCGAGTCCCTGATCGCTGAAACAGCTCAGCCGAACGGAGGCGGTGCGCCATTGGCCCACATCGCCCTCGACCATGCTATTAAGCCCAAAGGCCGCGCCGCAATCAGGTCCGCAGCCAATGCCCACTGATATCGCGCCGTCGAGCGGCGCATCGAGGCGATAGTCAAAGCTCAGCGCCAATTCAGCATTGGCTTGGCGCGTCCAATCTGTTGGCTCGCCGCTGAATGAAAAGGCCGCGTCCGCATCTTCGCCCCAGACCAGTTTCAAGCTGTCTTCTTGGGCGTTACGATCCACACGAGACAGCGCCACACCTGTACCATTGCGCGCGTCATCCAATTGCCACCCGCCTTGGGCTGTTCCGTCCGCGAACACGACATCGCGACCGCCGGTGGCCACCTCATAGTCCTCTGGCAAGGCGGCGAGACTGCCATCATCGCCATAGCTCAATCCGAAGCCGTAAGCGAACAATGGATCATAATTGTCGTCGCCGCGATTGAGACGGTTTTGATCGGGCCGGGCCGGCCAAGAGAATGACAGCTTGCCTGTGAAATCGTGGCGCACCGATCCATCCGCGGATGCAAACAAGACATCTGCGACCCCGCCGCCTTCAGTACCCGGCAGCCATGCGGCGACAAAAGCGTTGGAGGCGTTCAATTCCGGGTTCACCCACAGCGGCCGGCCGGACAAAAACACTGAGACCAGCGGTACGCCGTCGGCGCGGAGTGAACGAAGCAATTCAATGGTGTCGTTGTCGGGATAATCCACGTTAAGCCGATCACCCATAAACTCCGCATAAGGATCTTCGCCAAACACCACAATCGCCACGTCCGGACGATCGCTGTACTGGCCGTCCTCACTGAAAATGACATCGCCGCCTGCGGCGTCGACGGTTTCGCGCACGCCGTCGAGGATCGACTGGCCGTTGGGAAAGTCCTCATTGGAATTGCCATCGCCCTGCCACGACAACGTCCAGCCGCCGGTCTGCTTCATGATGGAATCCGCGCCATCGCCGGCCACGAGCACAGTAACATTGGGCGCCAGCGGCAAAACGCCGTCATTTTTAAGCAAGACCAGGGATTTGCGCACTGCCTCTTGGGCGACGGCGCGATGCGCATCGGAACCCAATTGGTCGAACCGACCCGCCATCGGGCGCGAACTTGGCCGGCCACGATCAAAAATGTCATAACGCAGCTTCACGCGCAAAACGCGCGAAACCGCCTCATCCAAGCGCTCTTGCGTGATCTCACCGGCCTGAACCTGCGCTAACGTATTGTTGTAAAGCTCGCGCCAGCTATCGGGCGCCATGAACATGTCGACCCCGGCATTCACCGATTTGGCGCAACTGGTCGGCTCGCAACCCGCCACCTGACCATGGCCGTTCCAATCACCCACAACAAAGCCGTCAAAGCCCATTTGATCGACCAGCACGTCGGTCAGCAATTCCCCATAGCCGTGCATCTTGCGGCCGTTCCAGCTGGAGAAGGAGGCCATGACGGTCTGAACGCCGGCCCCGATCGAGGGCGGATAGCCGGCGCCGTGAATGTCGCGCAACTGCGCTTCAGTGGCGATAGTTTCGCCTTGATCCACGCCATCTTTGGTGCCGCCATCGCCAAGAAAATGCTTGGCGGTGGACACAACTTTGTCCTGGCCCAAAAACTCATCCGTTCCCGGTTCGCCTTGTAAGCCTTCCACCATGGCGCGCGCATAGGCGGCGACGATTTCACCATCCTCGGCATAGCCCTCATAGGTGCGGCCCCAACGATCGTCGCGCGGCGTCGCAAGGGTCGGGGCGAAGGTCCAGTCGAGACCGGTAATCTTGATCTCACGGGCCGTGATGGCGCCAATGCGTTTGATCAGGTCGGGATCATTGGCCGCGCCAAGCCCAATATTGTGGGGAAAAATGGTGGCGCCGACGATATTGGAATGGCCGTGGACGGCGTCCGTGCCCCAAATGATGGGGATCCCTGTTCCGTCCGGACCGATTGAGGCGTCCCAATAGGCGTCCGCCAAAGCGAGCCAATCTGCGGCGGGCGAACGGTTATCGCCATTCGGGGCGGAATTGCCGCCATTGAGCACCGAGCCCAACTGATACTCCGCGGCAAGCTCTGGTGTAATTGAACCAATGTCCGCCTGGATGATTTGGCCCACTTTTTGTTCGATTGTCATGGTGGCGAGCAAACGCTCCACCTCCGCTTCAATCGCCGGATCGCGCGCCACGCCGCTTTGGATGGCTGGCCAGAGTTGCGGATTGACCTCGCCGCTTGCTGGTTCAGCAGTTGGAGACGGGGTGGGCGTGGCCGACGGCGCGGCAAAGCTGCTCGAACAGCGGCATGGCGCGCT
>CAZWVH010000110.1:0-5326 GCA_964636945.1 uncultured Caulobacterales bacterium
ACGGCCGTTCAAACGAGCGCGCAAGCTATGCTAACGCTTTCGCCGCGTCAACACAGTTGCGTGCACTGAGGCGCACATTTCGTGCGCCCCCACGTGTGACAGTTACGCCGGAGGCGACTCAGCGTCGCTTTGCGCCTCCTGATCACGCTCCTGAGCGGCAGCGTGTGCAATACTCGCCGGAAGCGGTTCAGCCGTTTCTGGCTCGCCGCCGCCACTGGCCTCTGACTGCTCAACGCGCTTGGCGTCATTATCATCAGCAATGGCTTGGTACCGACGCAGTGCGCCACCCGTCCCTGCGGGGATAAGCCGACCCACAATAACATTTTCCTTCAAGCCCTCAAGTGTGTCGACCTTGCCCTGAATGGAGGCTTCAGTCAGCACGCGTGTGGTCTCTTGGAATGACGCTGCAGAGATAAACGAACGCGTCTGCAGCGACGCTTTGGTAATGCCTAACAAGACGGGAGCGCCCTCGGCGGATTTCTTGCCTTGGGCAATCATCGTGTCGTTGGTCTCCAGCAGTTCAAGATTGTCCACCTGCTCGCCAACAATGAAATCGGTATCGCCGGCATTGGTGATCTCAGTCTTCTGCAGCATTTGACGGACAATCACCTCAATGTGCTTGTCGTTAATCGGCACGCCTTGGAGACGGTATACGTCCTGGATTTCCTTGACCAAATAATTGGCCAACGCCTCAACACCCAAAATTGCCAGAATATCGTGCGGCGCTGGGTTGCCATCCAGCAAATACTCGCCCTTGGCAATCAGATCGCCTTCCTGGACCGTCAAGTGTTTGCCCTTCGGCACCAGGTATTCACGCGCCTCGTCGGGATTGTCCTCCGGGATGATCTTAATCCGTCGCTTATTCTTATAATCGCGGCCATACTCGATCCGCCCGCCAATCTCCGCAATGATGGCGTGATCCTTGGGCCGGCGCGCCTCGAACAATTCCGCCACACGCGGCAAACCACCGGTGATGTCCCGCGTTTTCGCGCCTTCGGTAGGAATCCGAGCAAGCACGTCGCCAGGTTGCACCACATCACCATCGCCAATGGACAAAATCGCACCGACTGACAGCAAATAGTTGGCGGGATTACCATTGGCCAACCGCACCGGTTCACCGCTCTCATTCTGGATGATGATCGCCGGCTGCAAACTGCCGCCGCGCGACGATGCACGCCAATCCACAATGACCTTCGACGACACGCCGGTCACTTCGTCGGTTTCGTCGCGTGCTGAAATCCCATCCGTCACGTCGAGGAATTTGGCTTGTCCGCCCACTTCGGTCACCACCGGCACCGAATAGGGGTCCCAGGTGACCAACCGCTGGCCACGCTTGATCTCGTTGCCCTCTTTGACCAGCAGGCGCGAACCATAATGCAGCTTGTGAGTCTCCAGCTCCTGGCCGTCGCCATCCATGACGGCCACTTGCATGTTTCGGCTCAACACAACCAATGTGCCATCGGAAGCCTCGACCATGGCCGGGCTTTTGAACGCCACCTTGCCGGCATTGTTCGCCTCGATGAAGGACTGCTCCGACACCTGAGCCGTACCGCCAATATGGAAGGTGCGCATGGTCAGCTGCGTGCCCGGCTCGCCGATGGATTGCGCGGCAATCACGCCCACGGCTTCGCCAATGTTCACGCGCGTGCCCCGCGCCAGATCGCGACCATAGCAGGTTGCGCAAATGCCATGCCGAGTTTGGCACGTCAGGGCCGAGCGAACGCGCACTGACACAACCCCGGCCGCCTCAATCCGGGCCACTTGCTGCTCTTCAATATAGCCGCCCGCAGGAACAATGACATTGCCCGATGACGGGTCCTGCACATCCTCAGACGCCGTACGGCCCAAAATTCGCGCGCCCAGGGACTGCACCACATCGCCGCCATCAATGATGGCGCGCATTTCAATACCCTCGGTCGAGCCGCAATCTTGTTCGGAGATGATCGAATCCTGCGCCACGTCCACCAGGCGTCGGGTGAGATAACCAGAGTTCGCGGTTTTCAACGCCGTATCAGCCAGACCCTTTCGGGCGCCGTGGGTGGAGTTAAAGTACTCCATCACCGTCAGGCCCTCTTTAAAGTTGGAGATAATTGGCGTCTCAATGATCTCGCCAGACGGTTTGGCCATCAGACCGCGCATGCCCGCCAGCTGCTTCATCTGGTTCTTTGAACCACGGGCGCCGGAATGCGCCATCATAAAGATCGAGTTGGTATCGCCCGTGCGGCCGTCCTCGCTCAACACAGGTTTGGCCACTTCGTCCATCATGGCGTCGGCCACCCGATCGGTGCATTTGCCCCAGGCGTCGACGACCTTGTTGTATTTTTCGCCGCGCGTGATGAGGCCGTCTCGATACTGCTGTTCGTACTCGGCCACGTCCTGGCGGGCGCTTTCCACCAAGGTTTCCTTAGCCTCGGGGATCAACATATCGTCCTTGCCAAAGGAGATCCCGGCGCGGGCGGCTTCTTTAAAGCCCAATCCCATGACGCGGTCACAGAAAATCACCGTCGCCTTCTGACCGCAGTGGCGGTAAACCACATCGATCATATTGCCGATTTCCTTCTTGACCAGCAGACGCGCCACCAGATCATGACTGAGCTTTGCGTGCTTGGGCAGGAGAGAGGCAACCTTGAACCGACCCGGCGTCGTATCAACAATCAAGGACACCGGATTGAACTCTTCGTCCACGGTCTCAAAACGCGCTTTGACCTTGGAGTGCAGGGTCACTATGCCGGCTTCCAAAGCGGCGTCCACTTCGGCCAAATTCGAGAACACCATGCCTTCGCCCGGCTCGCCGTCTTTTGCGACCGACAAATAATACAGGCCAAGCACGATGTCCTGGCTGGGCACAATGATGGGACGGCCATTGGCGGGCGAGAGTATGTTGTTCGTACTCATCATGAGCACGCGCGCTTCCAGCTGCGCCTCTAAACTTAACGGCACATGCACCGCCATTTGGTCGCCGTCAAAGTCGGCGTTAAACGCCGCGCACACCAATGGGTGCAACTGAATTGCCTTGCCCTCGATCAGCTTCGGCTCAAACGCTTGAATGCCAAGCCGGTGCAGCGTTGGGGCGCGATTGAGCAGCACAGGGTGCTCGCGGATCACCTCGTCGAGAACGTCCCAGACCTCGGGGCGCTCTTTCTCCACCATTTTTTTCGACTGTTTGACCGTGCCGGACAGACCCTTGGCGTCCAGGCGCGCATAGATGAACGGCTTGAACAGTTCCAGCGCCATCTTCTTGGGCAGTCCGCATTCGTGCAGGCGCAGATTCGGCCCAACCACGATCACAGACCGGCCAGAATAGTCCACGCGCTTGCCGAGCAGGTTTTGCCGGAACCGGCCCTGCTTGCCCTTCAGCATGTCGGACAGTGACTTGAGCGGACGCTTATTGGCGCCCGTGATCACACGCCCGCGCCGGCCATTGTCGAACAGCGCATCCACCGCCTCTTGCAGCATGCGCTTTTCGTTGCGGATGATGATGTCCGGCGCACGCAGTTCGATCAAGCGCTTCAAACGGTTGTTGCGGTTGATCACGCGCCGATAGAGATCATTCATGTCCGACGTGGCGAACCGGCCGCCATCCAAGGGAACCAGCGGACGCAGTTCTGGCGGAATCACCGGAACCACCGTCATGATCATCCATTCTGGACGGTTCGACGATTGAACGAACGCCTCAATCAGCTTCAGACGTTTGAGAAACTTCTTCTGCTTGAGCTCGGACGCCGTCTCGGCCAAATCGGTGCGCAATTGCTCGGCGGTCTTTTCAAGATCCAAGCCCTCCAGCATTGTGCGGATCGCTTCCGCGCCAATGCCCGCCGTGAAGCTATCATCGCCATATTGATCGAGCGCTTCGTAATACTCGTCCTCGCTCAAGAGCTGGCCGGCGTCGAGGCCGGTTAGCCCCGGTTCCATGACGATGTAGCTCTCAAAGTAGAGCACCTTCTCGATGTCCTTAAGAGCAATATCCAGGATGAGCGCAATCCGGGACGGCAAGGATTTTAAGAACCAGATATGTGCAACGGGGGCGGCCAATTCGATATGGCCCATGCGTTCGCGGCGCACGCGCGCCAAGGTCACTTCCACACCGCATTTTTCGCAGATCACGCCGCGGAACTTCATCCGTTTGTATTTGCCGCACAGGCACTCATAGTCCTTGGTCGGACCAAAAACCCGCGCGCAAAACAGTCCGTCGCGCTCAGGTTTAAACGTCCGGTAATTGATCGTCTCGGGCTTTTTGATTTCACCGTACGACCACGACAGAATTTGTTCAGGGCTCGCCAATGAAATCCGGATCCGATCAAAGGCTGGACCTTCGGCCGCCGGATTAAAAATATTCATGACGTCTTGATTCTGCATCGCCATAGAGCCGCTCTCCTTTACTGCGCTCAGGTCCGTTCAGCAGGCGCTCCCATCTGGCCTGCCCGACCGTCCACGCTGTCCTGATCTGTGATCAGCATCGTATCCCCGCCAGCACCGTCAGAGCGCCCCATCGGCGCCCAAGCGGTGCGTACTTGGCTTGTCTTCACTCCTGCTCGCCCTGCTTTCACGGGCGAACCGCGTTACTTATCCCCACTCGTCAACTCCACGTTCAGTCCCAATGAACGCATCTCTTTCACCAACACATTGAAGCTTTCCGGCAAGCCGGCTTCGAAGCTGTCGTCACCACGCACAATGGCCTCATAGACCTTGGTGCGGCCGGCGACGTCGTCCGATTTGACGGTGAGCATTTCTTGCAGCGTGTATGCCGCGCCATACGCTTCCAACGCCCAGACTTCCATTTCGCCGAAGCGTTGACCGCCGAACTGCGCCTTGCCGCCCAATGGCTGTTGGGTCACCAGGCTGTAAGGACCGATGGAGCGCGCATGGATTTTCTCATCCACCAAATGGTGGAGCTTCAGCAAATGCTTGTAGCCCACCGTAACAGGACGCGCGAATTTCTCGCCCGATTGACCGTCATGCAGCACAACTTGTCCTGAACCATCAAACCCAGCCTTCTTCAATAACATAACAATGTCGTCTTCATGGGCGCCGTCGAACGCCGGCGTCGCGAAGGGGACGCCCGTGCGCAGATTGCGACCAAGCTCGATCAGGTCCTCGTCCGTTTCCGGCAGTTCTTGCTGGGAGCCATAAATATCAACCAGCTTGTCGCGCAGTTTGTCGGTGTTTTTGCTGCGTTGCGCCTCTCGAACCAGCTGGCCAATTTGGCGGCCCAGCCCGGCAGACGCCCAGCCAAGGTGGGTTTCCAGGATCTGGCCCACATTCATCCGGCTCGGCACGCCCAGCGGGTTGAGCACGATATCGACCGGCGTGCCGTCATCGAGATAGG
>CAZWVH010000111.1:0-5150 GCA_964636945.1 uncultured Caulobacterales bacterium
TGAAGATCTCTGGCTGGTCGCCGGCGGCCCGCCAGAGATCTTCACGCCTGCCGAGGCGGCGATTACAGACGCCCATGCGCGCGCCGTGGCGGCGTTCGTGGTTGATCATGGTCTGGCCCTGTCTGACATTGATGTGATCGGATTTCATGGCCAAACCGTTTTGCATCGCCCGCCGGCGAATGTGCCCGGCGCCACGCGGCAATTGGGCAATGGTCCTGCATTGGCTCAGTTGCTGAGCGTCGACGTGGTCTATGATTATCGTAGCGCCGATGTGGCTGCTGGCGGGCACGGCGCGCCGCTCGCGCCGATTTATCACTGGTCGCTCGCCCGACGGAGCGGGCTTAGCAAGGTGGCGGTGCTCAATCTGGGCGGCGTGGCCAACATCACCTTTGTGAGCGAGCAACCGGAACACTTGATTGCCTTTGACACAGGTCCGGCCAATGGACTGTTGGATCAATGGGTCGCTCACAATAATGCCGGAGTGTGCGATGAGGATGGGCGTTTTGCGGCGGCGGGCCGTGTGCATGAGGACGTCTTAGCGCGATTGATGGATCATCGTCATTTTGCGCTGCCACCGCCCAAATCATTGGATCGCTATGCGTTCTTAATCGATGTGGTTTCGGGGCTCACTTTAGAAGATGGCTGCGCCACGTTAACAGCCTTTACGGCCCGTTCGCTCGCCTTGGCTTTCGCATTCGCCCCGTTTGACGTGCGCGAGATGATTGTGGCGGGAGGCGGGGCGCGCAATCCCACATTGATCAGCGCCATTAGGGACGAATGCCCTGCGCCGCTGCGGATGTCGAGCGATCTTGGCTGGCGTGGCGATGCCTTGGAGGCCGAGCTGATGGCATATCTCGCGGTGCGGTCATTGGCGGGTTTGCCGCTGAGCTTTCCCCAGACCACTGGTGTGCCAAGGCCTCTGACGGGGGGGGTATGCGCTACAAAGAAATAAGGGCTGAGCAGCCGGCTCAGCCCCCAAATTCAGACTTTGAAACTGGAAATTACGCAGTTACGCGCTCAGTGCGCACGACGGGGAAGTCGATGTCGGTTTGGCCCACATGATTGATATAATTGGTGAAAATGTTGGCCGCCACATTGCCGATCACTTCAACAATGTCGCCATCGCTGAGACCGGCCTGGCGCGCGGAGTCTAGGTCGGCGTCGGTGGCGAAACCGCGTTTGTCGACGATGGCTGTCGCGAGGGTCAAGATCGCTTGCAGGCGCGGATCGCTGGATTGGCCGCGCAGGCGCGCGTCGATTTCGCCCTGATCCACTTTCAACGATTTGGAGATGGCTGAGTGGGCTGAGGCACAGTAATCACATGTATTAGCGCCGGCGACAGTGAGTGCAATGGCTTCGCGGGTCGGGGCGTCAAAATTTCCCTCGCTTAAAGTCTCACCCAGACCGAGCAGGCCTTTTAGGACTGCAGGTTGGTTAGCGGCTACGCGATACAAATTCGGCACTTTTCCCACTTTGGAAGTGATGGCGCTGAACAACGCAGCGGCAGCGGGAGTGGCGTTCTGGTCAGTCACTTGGGTTAAACGAGCCATGATCAAATCTCCTTGTCCTTGGTTGAGGGCTTTGCACCCGGCGCCAGCGGCTCGGTTTTCCTCAAAACCAATCTTGCCGTCAGCGACAGGAGAACACATAATACGGACGGACCGGTCCGGAAAGAATGAATTGCGGACCAATCGGTAACAAATTGGTGAGGAGCGCGAGATATGGCTCGGCCATTAGGGTTTGACCCGGACTCAGCTTTGGCGGCAATCACGTCCGTCTTTCGTCAGCTGGGCTATGAAGGGACATCGTTGCAAGACTTGGAGGCGGCGACGGGCCTCAAAAAGCAAAGTCTTTATCGTCAATTTGGCGGCAAACGCGCCATGTATTTGGCCGCCTTGGAGCGTTATGAGCGTGAGGATATTACGGCAGGAGGCGCGCTGATCATGGAAGCGGGCGCGGCGCGCGAACGGTTCTCCAGGCTGTTTGAGCAAGTGATTGCCAACGCGGTGGAGAACAATGATCGGCGAGGGTGTTTTCTGTGCGACGCGACTGTGGATCAGTCCCAGCTTGACCCTGAAACCCACCACAATGTGGCGGCGATGATGGAGCGCCTGCGTGCGGCCTTTGCCCAAGCATTGCGAGACTCCGGTGACTTTGACAATGACGCCGAGGCCGTCGACCGCATAGCGGCCCACTTGCTGGCCGCCTATTTCGGCGTGCGCATCATGATCAAAGCCGATATGGGCGAGCCCATCCTCCGATCCGCAGCTGAACAGGTGCTTGCCGTGTTGCCCGACTAAGCCGCCGCCATCACCGCTAGGCGCGTATCGAGATAGGTGGCGCAGCGTTTGATCAACGGATCGACGTGATTGTCGAACAAATGGTTGGCGCCTGGGATTGTTTCGTGGGTGATGGTGATGTTCTTTTGCGCACGAATACGGCTCACGCCTCGGGTGACCTCATCGGGTTTGATCACTTGGTCAGCATCGCCATTGATCACCAAACCTGAGGCTGGGCAGGGCGCCAAAAACGAGAAATCGTAAAGGCCCATGGGCGGGGCAATTGACAAAAAGCCCTGCACCTCTGGACGGCGCATCAACAGCTGCATGCCGATCCACGCGCCAAAGGAATGACCGGCCACCCAGCTGAATGGCGCGTTAGGGTTGAAACTTTGCATCCAATCCAGAGCGGAGGCGGCGTCGGACAATTCACCCAATCCTTGGTCATACTGACCCTGGCTCCGGCCGACGCCGCGAAAGTTAAAGCGTAGCGTGGCAAAGCGGCGTTCTTTAAACATGTTGAATAGCTCAACGATCACCGGGTCATCCATCGAGCCGCCGCCCATGGGGTGAGCGTGCAATACCAAAGCCACGGGGGCCCCGTCGCCGTCGCCAGGGGTGTACACGCCTTCGAGCCGCCCCTCTGGGCCGTTAAAAATCACGTCAGGCAAAAGAAACTCCTCGTCCGATCATTCATCCCAGCTGCGCACGCCCCATCCATATGTGCGTTAGCGCTGGGTGTATCATTTGCCCCGCTTGCAATTCCTGTGCTTGTCACCAACATCTAATTCCAAGCAGACCGCTCAGGATTAAACGATCGCCCAAAGGCGGGCGAAGGGAACAATTGGGCGGGTATGTGCATTTCGGCGACCAATTGCAAGCATCGTCAGGAGTAGCGTGGGCATGAAACTCTCAACCAAAGGTCGTTACGCCGTTATGGCGGTGGTGGATTTGGCCCATGCGTGCAGCAAATCCAAGCCAGCTGACAGCCGCGCGTTGGCGGTGTCTCTTGGGGAGATCGCCGCGCGCCAGGGAATTTCCCGAGCTTACCTTGAGCAATTGTTTGTCCGGCTGCGCAAGGCGGGTCTGGTGGAAAGTCAACGCGGCGCCCATGGGGGCTACCGATTGGCGCGATCTGCCGAATCCATCAGCATTGCTGACATTGTTGGCGCTGTGGACGAACAGCTCCGCGCAACCCGCTGCTCAGGCCAAGAGGGTAAAGGTTGCCTCTTACGCGGCGCCCGCTGCATGACCCACGATTTATGGAGCGCATTGGGCCGAACCATCCACGATTTTTTGAGTGACCTCTCCGTGGCGGACGTTGTGAATGGACAGGTTGCAAGCATTTATGACCCCGCACGTTTGGGTCGGGGCGACATCGCAGTCACACCAGAAGCACTGGCATGACGATTAATCTCGACCATAACGCCACGACGCCCTTGCGGCCCGAAGCGTTAGACGCGCTCGTCGACGCGGCCAATGCGGGTGGCAACGCCTCGTCAGTCCATGCTGGGGGACGCGCCGCGCATGCGCGCCTAGACCAGGCCCGGCGCGACCTAGCCGAAGCCGTGAATGCGCCGACCCAATCGATCACATTCACCTCTGGCGCCACTGAGGCGATCAACTTGGCCATTATGAGCGCGGTTCAAAGCGGCGTGACGCGGCTAATCATCTCGGCCATCGAACACGACGCCGTTCACGCAACGGCGAAGGCCGCCCAAGAGCGTTTCGGCGTGACGTACGAAATAGTTCCGGCCACGGCGGAAGGCGTTGTCGATCTGGACGCCTTAGAAACCCAATTGGCCAAAAGCACCGAGCCAACATTGGTCGCCGTCATGGCGGCCAATAATGAAACCGGTGTGATCCAGCCTTGGCTCGAAGCCTCGCAGCGGGTGCGCCCGGCCGGCGCTCGTCTGTTGATTGATGCAGTCCAAGCCATTGGCAAAATCCCCTTTAGCGCCGGGACTTGCGGTGCTGACTACGTTGTCGTCTCAAGTCATAAGCTCGGCGGTCCGGTCGGCGCTGGCGCTCTAATCACGCAGGGCGATGCGCCGGTGCGCGCACAGATCGTCGGTGGCGGTCAAGAACTCGGCCGGCGCGCTGGCACGGAAAACCTCATTGGCATTGCCGGATTTGCCGCCGCAGCGCAGGCTGCTGTGCGCGACGTCAAATCGTTCGGCAAGCTTGCGCAATGGCGCGATCGGCTGGAATCCGAGGCGCTGCGCGCGCGGCCTGATGCGTATATCGCCGGACGCGATGCGCCGCGCTTGGCCAACACCTCCTGTTTGGCGCTGCCAGGCTTTCGTGCAGAAACCCAAGTGATGGCAATGGATCTCACCGGCGTGTGCGTTAGCGCGGGCTCGGCGTGTTCATCGGGAAAAGTGCGTGCGTCTCACGTCCTCACAGGCATGGGACTTTCGGACGCCATCGCCGAAAGTGCGATCCGGATTAGTTTAGGCTGGGACACTGAACCCGAGGATATAGACGCCTTTCTTGCGGCCTGGATCAAGGCGGCCCACCGCGCATTGCCGCGCAATGAAATGGCAAACTGAAGGAGCAGACCATGGCGGACACCCGCGTGAAAGAGGGCGTCGATCAATCCACTGTGGAGGCCGTGCGCGCTCTGGAGTCGGAGAAATATAGCGCCGGCTTTGAAACTGAGATCGAACAAGAATTCGCGCCCAAGGGCCTGAATGAGGACATCATCCGGTTCATCTCGGAGAAAAAGGGCGAGCCGGACTGGATGCTCGACTGGCGCTTGAAAGCCTATCAGCGCTGGTTGACCATGGAAGAACCCAGTTGGGCCATGGTTGACTATCCCAAAATTGACTATCAGGACGCGTATTATTACGCCGCGCCCAAGACGGGCAC
>CAZWVH010000112.1:0-4970 GCA_964636945.1 uncultured Caulobacterales bacterium
GGTTCCTGCGCCAATGCGACAGCAGATATTGGATGCTCTTGAAGCATCCCTAGAAAGGAGAGCTTACTCTGAATGACGTGGAAAAAACTTCCTCTACCCAATCAACTTAAGGCGGATTTGAAGGCCGGCATCCCGCTGACCGAGGCGGAACTGGCCGTGTTACGCTCGCTGTTGCTCATGACCTTCCACTCCACTCCGATTCCAGAGCTATTTCACTGCTGTGAGCGTCTGGAACGAGAAAATAGGTTATTGACCAACGAGGAAATTGTTCGCTGCTATATCGGAAAAAAAAGCGAAAGATATCCGCCGGGCGATATGGATCCGGAAAAAGCAATAATCATTGGCGGTAGCGAACCAGATTGTCCAATTGCGCTTGACTATCGGACATCCCCTCCACGTGTGATCTGCTTGGGGAGTGACAATGATCAAGACTGCTGGTTCACCCTAGCTGATTCATACGAGCAGCTAAGAGCGCGATTGAAACAATAAAAATAAATCATCATAGCCATGAATACAAAATTCAACACACAAACTCGTCAAACCAAAAATGATACCGTAATTGTAAAATTTTATGAATCAAACTCGGAAAAATTTATTACACAAAGCGAATTTTTATCATATATTAAGGAGTCATCAGAATTTCGATACATTCTTTCATTCGAACTTTGTCAATCGCACATGGAAAAGTTCTATTGGGAAATGCCACCTATTACACAGTGGAATTTAGATCGCGATTTTGAGTGTGTGCTTGTGTTCGCTCCGCAGCTAAACAGTGCGGCCGATTCTGGGCCGTTTGCACGGCAATTTGATGCTCAAAAGAAAACCAGCGATGTGATAAGTTTTTTCAACCTAGGTGGTGATGCGGAACTTGTGGTTCCATGCAATAACAATGCGCGGACAGATTACGCCCATCTGAGTTCGTTTTTACGCACAGCGGATCCAGCACAAGTTCAAGCGTTATGGCGTAAATTGGGTGAAAGGGCCGAGGTCTGGCTTGCAAGGAAAGCGCCCTTTTGGATAAGCACAGCAGGGCTCGGGGTTTCTTGGTTGCATATTCGCCTTGATCAAAGACCGAAATACTATAAATTTGGACCTTACATAGACTTAGGCGTACATTAGTCTGATCATAGATCAATTGGAAGTGCAGAGCGTCATTCTAATTCATTATGAAATTTTTATATTTTCGAATTTATTTTGAAATGTTTTTTTCCAAGCCGCAAAATCTGAGTAATATTGCTCGGCTGAGATCGACGCCATTCGGCTTCGCTTTCTCGATCGGAGTGGCGTAACAGCGCCGGCGGCGTCGGGCGCGCTGGGCGGCTCGGCGGCGGCGCAGTTTGCCGGGGAGGTTGCCGCGCGCACCGCTTCGGGTAGCGTCTCGGGCATTGCGACGGCGGCGACCCGGTCTGCGCTCGATCCCGACCTCAGTTTCGGCGAGGCGTTTGAGGCCTCCATCCCCGACATCATCGGCGGCGCCCTTGGCGGGCGCTTGGCCCCGCAGGTGGAGGACGCCTTGGCTTGGGCCGGGCGCAGCATCGCACGCGAGCCCGCAGCGGCCCAGGCCACCCCGGTTACGGCCCAGGCTGAAGCCGCAATAGCCGGTGCCACCAGTTCTCAGAGTGACGATCTCGCAACGGTGATGGCCAACCACATCAAGGTTATCGCCAATCAGAGCGCAGATCGGATCACGGTGAAAGGCTATCGCAGCTTTGACAGCTACGCCAATGACTTCGCCTTTGTAAGCGCGGCGTTGCACTCGGGTTCGCAGTTGCGCGCTCAATCGTCGAGCGCGCCCTATTCGCTTCGCGCCGTATTTCCAATGCGTTCGTCTCCAATCGAGGTGTCAGAACTCGGGCCAGTACCTGGGTACACGCACAGGGATGTATTTGGCGATTGGGTTTACGGTGAACCTCAGCGAACGGGCGTGACTTACATTCCCGTCGGCGTCTTAGTTGAGCATGGCCCGACGCGCGCTCAAACCGGGCCCTTGGTTACCCGCGCGCAGGCCATAGCCGCGGCGCAGTTCGCCGCCGAGATCTTCGTTCCCGGTTATGGCGCGTACACCGATTTCCGGACCTTCGTTGACAATCCAAGTCTCGTCAACGGCGCGATCCTGGCCTCCAACGCGATTGACCTGGTCCCAGGAGCGCTGATCGCGAAGGGGGTTGGTGAGATTGGGGTGGCCGCATTCGGGGCGCTGCGTCGCGTATGCTTTGCCGCCGGCACGCTGATCCACACCAAAGACGGCCTTAAACCCATTGAGCAGATCCGCGTTGGCGATCGGGTGTGGTCGCGCTCTGAGCATGACGTAGGCGATGCAAGCTATCGCACGGTGTTGGAAGCCGCCTGCACCGGCGAAAAGGAGATCTGGGAGATCGCGGTCTCCACTCCGGATGGCCGAGCCGAGACGTACAGAGCCACCGAAACCCACCCATTCTGGAGCGAAACCGGCGGGGATGACGGCGAAGGCGGGTTTGTCGCGGCTGGCGATCTAGAGGTCGGCGAGCAGCTGCGTCTGCACGACGGCTCGCCGGCATATGTGACCCGAGTCGCCAAAACCGACGCCGTCGAGCCCGTGTATAACTTCTCCGTCGACGGATGGCAGACCTACCATGTCGGTGAGTTGGGCGTGTGGGTGCATAATATTTGCCTAAACGAGTTTCAGCGGCTCTTTCCAGATGTGAGCATCACACCAGAGGCGTTTAAGGATCTTAAAAATAGGCTGGGCGGTGTGCTGCCAAACGAGCTGGGCGGCGCGGCGCGCTATGAACAAATGTTCCTTAGGCGGGTGTTACAGCAAGGGCCAGAAGGTGGGATCGACTTCTTCTCTAACCAGGGGGACCGTACAGTATGGGTTGAGCACCTGGGTTCGATCGGCAAGCCTAGAAATATAGATGATTTTACCAACTCGATTTATCGGCACATGACCAAAAGCGCTGATGAATTGATAATTGATGTAACCGGGATGTCGCGAAGTCACTATGATCGCTTCGACGGCATTGTTGAGCAAGCAAGGCTACAATTTATGTCACGCGGAAAAAATGGTCCGCAAATTCACTGGATTGGAAGAAAATGAGCCCGGAGTTAAGCCTTGGACCGCTGAATAGTCCGTCGATTGAATTTTCGAGAGAAGAGATCTATCCCATAGTTGCATACATTCTTCAGAATGCACATGATCTCAATGATGACCGTGTAGACAATATTCGAACGTTCATTGGACTAGATACAGCTTATCTCCATAGGGGTACGGAATGGTTATTCCGTTGTCTCGAAACGGTTTGTAAAGCAATCCTGGCGGGCGAGGCGCATCCCATTAACCGTTATCAACTCAAATTCTCAGAGGTCGGAAGTTGGCTAACCGTTAATATGAAAACTGATGACATACCTCCCGAGTCGAAAGGCGCTGCGCAAAGGTATCTCGATTTCCTCGCCGCGCATCCTGACCATTGGCCGCCAAAGTTTGATGAAGCGTCTGACAATGCTTAGAAGTATCGGTTAACAAGTTCGAAACATTGTCCAGTTTCTAATACAGCGCGCACCGCTTCGAGCATTGCGACGGCGGCGACCCGGTCTGCGCTCGCCAACGCGCATCTCCCGCAACCACGCCCGCAACGACCACACTCTTGCCCGGTTCGTGGGCCAAGAGGCGGTGAACGTCGTTTGTGGCGACACATCAGCCAGCGGAGGGGAGCATGGCGAAGGGGATTGGGGCGAGCAGCCCGGGGATCAACACGCTTCAGGTCGGAGGGGCAATCTTGACAAAGATCGTTCCCAGCATCGCGACCGCGATCATGGTCAGCCTGGCGGCCGCGTGCGCCACGCCGGTGGCTGAGGAGGCGGGCGAAGCCCCGCCGGCTGAGACCGCAAGCCGCGGCGCGCAAGGCTCGGGTCCGGTGGAGGCGGTGTTGACCGAAAGTGCGCAACCCCTCATCAGCCCCAGCGATGTCGCCGCGACAAAGGCTGTGGCCAGCTTTCGCGAAGCCGGCGCCTGGCCGACGCTCACCGGCGAGCCGCCCTTGATCATCGCCCATCGCGGCGCGTCCGGGGATCGGCCCGAGCACACGCTGGCGGCCTATGAACTGGCCATCGCCCAGGGTGCGGACGCCATCGAGCCGGACCTGGTGATCACCAAGGACGGCGTGTTGATCGCCCGCCACGACCGCTATCTGTCCACCACCACCGATGTGGCCTCCCGGCCCGAGTTTGCCGAGCGCAAAACCGTGAAGGACCAATGGGGCGCGGCGCGCGATGATTGGTGGGCGGAGGACTTTACGCTCGCCGAAATCAAGACTTTACGCGCCGTGCAGCCGCGCGCCACCCGCGATCAATCCTTCAACGGACAATTTGAAATCCCTACCTTTGAGGAGGTGTTGGATCTCGCCGCAACCGCCGAGCGCCCGGTGATCGTCTATCCCGAATTGAAGGACGGCCAGGCGCTGGCGGGGCTTGGGTTTGACACGCCGGCGGCCCTGGCTCAAGTGCTCGAAGGCCGCGGGCTGGCGGGCGCCGATGCGCCGGTGATCATTCAGAGCTTTGAGCCCATCGTGCTCGAGCGGCTCGACCGCATGGTGGAGAATCCGTTGGTGCAGCTGGTGTTTGCCCGCGACACCGGCGGGCCGAGCGTGCCGATTGCCGACGTGGTCCGGTTTGTGGACGGCATGGGCGCGGAAAAGTCGCTGGTGCTGGCCAAGCCTGAGGGCGATGAGCCCGGATTCGTGGCTCAAGCCCATGGCCAGGGCTTGTTTGTCCATGCCTGGACCTTCCGCGATGATGAGGCGCCCGAGGGGGCCGATGCTGCGCTCGATCCGGCCGGGGAGCTCGCCCGCGCCTTCGCCGCCGGCGTTGATGGCGTTTTTGCCGATTTTCCCGCCACGGCGGTGGATGTTGTGACCGGGGGCGAGGGCGAGTAGGGCGGAGTGCTGACGGGTGAGAGGGTCGCCTTGGGCCAGCGGTGTGGGAAGCGCGGCGGC
>CAZWVH010000113.1:0-4750 GCA_964636945.1 uncultured Caulobacterales bacterium
GAGATCAGTGCGGCCACCACAAAGCCGAAAAAGCCTTGAATGGTGCGGTGACCATCGGCGGTTTGGGTCGGCCGCCCCGCCCACCAGGCTAAGAGCACCACTGATCCGGCGATCAAGATTAAGATCAACGCCGTCGCCCCGGACACTCCAGGACCATCCATATGGACCCGTGATGGCGGTCGCGGCGGAATGAGCCGAGGCGGCGTCGCCCCTGCCAGGTCCAAATTCAAGTCGGGTATTGTCATTGTTCACCCCCCAAGCCCAAAGGGAGTAAAGCGCATCTGACGCGGCAGTTAAAGATTTACCGCACTTAGGAGGACTATCGAAACCGTTCCGCGCCTGCCACTCTGCAAGTAGCGTAGTGCAGTCAACTGCACCAGGCCTTGACTTTGACGGTCCAACATCCACCCGCTTCGCGGATTACCAACACCGCAGCGCTGCGGTGTTGCGACCGACTCATCCCCACAATCACAAAAGACACCAGCGATCGACGAGCGTTTGAGAGTTGGGCGATGCATGCATCCGCTCGAATCGAGCGGGCGCGTATTATCCCCCCAACTGGTATCCTGGAGGTATCCCAGCGAAATCGGGCCACCACCGAAACTGCATAAGCCATTGAAAAATTTGGTGGCGGGGGGGAGACTCGAACTCCCGACCTCAGGATTATGAGTCCTGCGCTCTAACCAGCTGAGCTACCCAGCCAAAATCGAACAGCTCATATACGCGCAGCGCGGAAAATGCGCAATGCGTTCGCATGCGCGATATGAATTCGCAGCGACGCGCCCCAGCGCGCCACCGCGTGACCGCACCGCCGCCTCACCGACAACGCCATGGCGATCAATGTATTGCCCGCCCCTTCCGCACCCCGTTCACATCTGAAATCTCATCGACTGTTGTCTGGAGTATTTTCAATGTCCTCAATCGGCGAAATCTCTTGCCCTTCGGTGCGTCTTGTTGGATGCTATCGGCAATATTTTTTCACAGTTGCCCGGAGGAACCGAAATTGTCGGCCAACATTGACGCCATTGACGCCAGTATTTTGGCCCTTGTCCAAGAGGACGCCAGCCGATCAGTGGCCGAGATTGCCGAGTTGGTTGGATTGTCCTCCTCGCCCTGTTGGCGGCGCATCAAACGGTTGGAGGAGCGCGGTGTGATTGATCGGCGCGTGACCATCCTCAACCGTGACAAAGTGGGCCTAATGTTCGAGGTTTATGCATCGGTCAAACTGACATTGCCCACAAAAGAAAATCTAGAAATGTTTGAGACCAGCGTTTCAAAGATGCCGCAAGTGGTAGAGTGCGCAGCGATTACGGGCGGTGAGGACTATGTGTTGCGCATCATCACTGAAGACATGCATACATATGACGATTTCTTGCGTGACAACATTCTCACCTTAGGATTAGTGGCGGATGTCCGATCGCGGATCGTGGTGCGGTCGGTGAAAGACACAACGGTGCTGCCTCTGCGTCCCGTCATCGAAGCCAGCGAAGCCGAGGCGGCAGAATAATCCACATTGGTTCGCCCTTCATGGCATGTCCTATCAGTCCATCACCCCGACACTGCAGAGTGTTTGCGGGTGGCGCCGCACAACCACTCCACCTAGACTGGGTGCGTTTTGGTCAAGCGGGAGGGCGAGGCATGAACGGTGGGAGCATTGCGGGCTGGGGGCTGCTGATTGCGGGATTTTTGATCAGCGCGTGCGCCACGGGCATGTCCGAAGAGGATTGCCTCGTCGCCGATTGGGGCGCGATAGGTTATGCAGACGGGCTGGACGGCTCTCCCCTCTCCCAGTTTGAAACGCGCTCAGGCCAATGCGCAGAGTTTGGCATTGGCGCAAACCGGCAGGCCTACGCCCAAGCGCGAGACGTGGCTTTGCGTGAGTTCTGCACGCCGATGTCGGGATTGGAGTTCGGCAAGCGCGGCGGGACCTATCACAATGTGTGCACGCCGAATGAAGAGATCGGCTTTCTTGAGACTTTCGCCATGGGCCGGCGCTATTACGACCTGAAAAGCGACTATGAAGACGCCGAAAACGACTATCGCAATGCGGTGAGCGAGGAAAACCGGTTGGTCGATCGGTATAATGAATTGGTGGACAAGATCCGCAATGCCGCGACGCCAGAAGATCGTGAGGGACTGGAGGGCAAACTCGCCGATGTGCGCGAGCGGCTGGATGATGCGCGCTCGGATATTCCGCTGGAAGAAATGGCGGCTCAGAACGCTGCTTCGCGATTTTATGCGTTTGAGGCTGAGTTTTTCGCCTTTGAACAATTTATTCGATCAGAGCACGCCGCCTGGATGGCGTCACAAGTAGAGTAAAGTAACAAGCAAGGTCTAGGTCAAACAAGGCGTGCGCCAAACCCTTTAAATTGGCAAAGGCGCACGCGTCTGCTCCAGATCAGTCCGACTTGTAGGCAATGCCGCGTTCGGCCGCTTCACTGCGGATGACTTTTCTCACTTCCAAGTCAAATGCGTCAGCACCCTCGCCTGCTTCAGCCCGGCGTTTCATTTCGTCCGCCAACCAAGCATCGCGCTGAGCGACCAATTCGGCCATTTGTGCGTTCAGCGCAGCGCGCTCATCGATTTTGTCCTGAACGAACGCCGCTCGGGCCTCGCCGTCCAACTCGCGTAGCTCGTCGGGCAGCTTGTCCTCGTCCAGGGCGGAGAGATCCACTTTGCCGTCCTCCACATCCTCGATCAGATCACCACCATCGGCGCGCGACATGCCGCCCGTGACCACGCGATTGGCCTTGCCGCCCTTAAAGCGCACCGACGCCATGTCTGTGGCCACTGGCGCCTCGGCGGCCAGATTTTCTGATTGTTGCTTGGCGATGTATTCGCGTGTCTCCACCACCCCATAGGGCACCACGGTGTTGCTAATCTGGCGCTGCAGCTGATTGATCTGATCGTCATAGGGCGTTTGCACCACTTGCATGCCGCCGTCTTGGGGAATCTCCATGAACGAGCCACCGCACAGCGTTGCAACGGCCTTCCAAATGCCGCGCGTGTCCTGAGCTCCGCCAGCAAGCACCGTGTTCACCACAATATCGCGGGATTTGGCGGTCTCACAGGTGCGATCATAGGCGATGTTGGTTTCGTCCTCATAATTCTGCGGCGGACTGTCGCCGACCAAAAATACCAGCCGCAGCGTTTCGTCCCCCTGCGACCACTGAAACTGCGTCACCGCCTCGTTGAGGGCGCGATTCACGCTTTCTGGGCGATCACCGCCGCCATTCGCTTCGAACTCCAATAGGTGGCCATAGATATTGTTGATGTCAGCACTGAGATCATAGGTTTTGGTGATGTAATCATCGCCCCGGTCGCGATACCCGATCAGCCCAAATCGCACCTCGGCCTGCTCTTCAGTTTCCAAGATTTCACTCGCGATTGACCAGATTTTCTGTTTGGCGCCCGCAATCAAATCGCTCATTGAGCCGGTGGTATCGAGCACAAACGCCACTTCGATCCGCGGACCGTCAAAGTCGCGTCCAATGGCGGCCTGATCATCCTGGGCGAGGGCGGGCGCGCCGCCGGCCAAGGCAGAGAGCGCCAAAACTGACGCAGTGGAACGGATATTTTGGGCGAACGTGGACATGCGGGTCATTCCGACCTCCCTTATATCGCCGCGCACTCCCCGGTGGAGCGCCATGCGGCGAGGCTAACCAGCGCTCGCAACGCCGGTCTTGATCATTGTCCCGTCCGGGATCCATCACGCGCGCGTGACATGGCGAAATCACGGCATCTTTGGGTCACTTTCATGGCTTACCTAATTGTCACAACTGGGACAGCCAAGGGTCATAAAACGAACCAATGAGAACCGCACATGAACGCGAGAAACGGGAAAAAAGTTGTCACCGCCGAGACCATGGGTCAAACTCTCCGGATAAATAAATTTGGGAAGGGTGAATTATGGGCGTCCAAAATAAAACGAAGAAAAACCTGCGGTGCATTCTAACAGCGACGAGCCTTATTGCAATAAGCGCATGTGCAACAACCTCACCTCCAGACACAGCGGAGGTCAACACTGAAACTGATGTGGCGCCGACACCTGCGCTTGCGGCCATTACGGCCGAAACCCTGGAGGTTTGCGGCGGAATGACGGTCTCAAATGCTCCAGCCACTGACGCCAATCGCTTGGTCGTGGGGTATAAGCCGTTCGTCAAAGTGGAAGATTCGGTGTTGATTGCGGTCTACCCCACCAAAGGAGGATGTCTCAGCTCGGGCTTTGGGCCGCGCAATGGGCGCAACCATTCGGGCGTAGACTTTCATGCCGATCCTGGTGTGAGCGTTCATGCCGGCGGGTCGGGCACGGTGCGTGAGGCCGGCTATAGAGACGATTTCGGCAATTATGTCATCATTGATCACGGCTCCAACGTATTCACGCGTTATGCGCACCTCGCCAATATTGAAAGCGAGATCGAAGAAGGTGCGGGCGTGTCGCATGGTGACTTGCTCGGCTTAATGGGTAATACGGCGAGCTACCGGATTCCCATTCACTTGCACTATGAACTGCTGGTTGGGGATTACGAGACCCAGAAAAAATCCTTCGGCCTGACCCCGAAAGACTTGTTTAGCTATCCATTCGTTGATGGGTAGTCACGATTGCTACGCCACCATAATGTCCAAAACCCTCCGTCATCCCACTGGCGACCGTCAGGGAGATCAATGGGACCCATGCGGCGTTAGAGGTTACGTTTCAACGGGTTATGGGCCCCACTCACCTCGTTTCACTCGGGAGTGGGATGACGGA
>CAZWVH010000114.1:0-4562 GCA_964636945.1 uncultured Caulobacterales bacterium
CCGGATCAGGTTCAAAGGGTGCTTGTCCGGCGACAGGACAATCTCAGCGCGTTCCCTCGCGCGCCCCTCGGATCCGATGATCCTAGTGCATTCGCGCGGCGGATTAAAGGCTTGTATCGGCGGTAGGCGATGTATTGAGCGCGCTCGCCTTACCCATCGCCATCCAACACGTCCCGCAAGCGATCCAAGGGCAGCGCCTCAATGCGCGCGTGTTCGCCTGAATAGGTATTATAGCCCTGCATGCTGGTCGCCATGAACAGCGAGTTGAGGATGGCCTCTTCGGTGGCCTCGATGGTGGCTTGGAACAAAGGCGACATGCGGTCATTGGGCCAGTTGGCGATGGCTGCTGCCTCGCTGCGGCGTTCGGGCGTGCGGCGCACATTGTCGGCGGTGGAGAACGCGATCACATAATCGCCTGAGCCGTTGGTCATGCTTGCGCCGGTGCGCGCCAGACCCGCCAGCGCGCGGTGGGCCAGGCGCTCCAGATTGCGGTCCGACAACGGCGCGTCGGTGGCGATGACAATCATGATGGAGCCGTCGGCGTCGCCAGTGTCCGCATAACGGCGCAGATAATACTGCCCGAGCGCCTCGCCCACCGGCGCGCCGTCCACGGTCAGCACGCCGCCGAAGTTGGACTGGACCAGAACGCCCACGGTGTAACCGCCAAGGTCCTCGGGCAGGGCGCGCGAACTGGTCCCGATCCCGCCCTTCCAGCCAAAGGCGATGGTCCCGGTTCCCGCGCCCACCGCGCCTTCGGCGACAGGCCCGGTGTCGGCCACTGTGATCGCCCCGCGCACATGGTCCTCGCTCAAGGCGCGCTTGCGGATATTGTTCAGCCCGCCATCATTGGTTTCGCCCACCACGGCGTTGACCGAGCCCACGCGCTCATTGCCTTCTTGCTCCAACGTCCAGCCGATCACCGCGTGCATGGCGGTGGCCACCGCCAACGTGTTGGTAAGCACAATGGGGGTCTCGATCTCGCCCAGTTCTTGGACCTGGGACAGACCCGCCAGCTTGCCATAGCCATTGCCCACCACGATCGCAGCGGGGACCTTGTCGCGATAAAGATTGCCTGCATGGGGCAGGATCGCGGTGGCGCCGGTGCGCACGTCCTCGCCCGCGATCACGGTGGTGTGGCCCACGCGCACGCCCGCCACATCGGTGATGGCGTTAAGCGGACCCGGCGCCAGCACCCCTGGCTGTACGCCCAAATCACGGGCGCGGGCGCGGGGCTCGTCCTGGGCGTAGGTAGGGGTGACCGCCATCATCGACACCGCTAATAGGGTGAGCGCTCGGAACATTAACGTCACTCGGACGGCGCCTCAAATAGCGCCATGGCCGCGACCGTCATGGCCTCCACCCCGCGAATGACGGACGGCTCGGGGTTGATCTTGAACAGCGGCGAGTGATGGGACGGGGCGGTCTCCACTTCATCGGCCGGCGTGCCGCCCACGGCGAAATACACGCCTTTGACGCCAAGCTCAGGCTGCACGAAATATGCGAAGTCCTCCGCGCCCATGCCTTCGCGCGGGACGTCTGTGAGCGCCTTTTCGCCCAGATGCTCCAGGAAGGCGGCGCGCACAAGCGCGGTGGTTTCCGGGTGATTGACGGTTACCGGTGTGGACTCCCCGGTGGGGATGACCTCAGGCAGCAGCTCTTCGGGCAGGCCCATGGCGCGGCCGACATTCTCCGCCACGCGGTCAATGCCGGCGAGCAATGTCTCGCGCACCTCAGCGTCGTTGGAGCGCACGGTGAGCTGCATCTCGACCCGGTCGCTGATGATGTTATGCTTGGTCCCGCCATGGATGGCGCCCACGGTGATCACCGCCGGCTGCAGCGGATCGACATTGCGCGCAACCACCGATTGCAGCGCCACCACGATTTGTGAGGCGGTTAGCACCGGGTCAATGCCGCGATGTGGTGCGGCGCCATGCGTGCCCACGCCATGGACGATGATGTCGACACTATCAGAACTGGAATACACCGAGCCGGGCGCGATCTTGATCAACCCCTCTTCCAGTTGGGCGGCGACATGCAGGGCGAGGGCGTAGTCGGGCTTGGGGAAGCGCTCATAAAGTCCGTCTTCCAGCATTTTTTTAGCGCCGCCAATGCGTTCCTCCGCCGGCTGGCCGATCAACACCAGCGTGCCCGACCAATCCTCGCGCCGTTCCATCAACTGCTTGGCGGTCCCCACCAGCGCGGTCATGTGCACGTCATGGCCGCAGGCGTGCATCACCGGTTGTTCCTCGCCGGTGATGTCCACTTGCGTTGCGGTGGAGGCGTAGTCCAGGCCCGATTGCTCCTTCACGGGCAGCCCGTCCATATCCGCACGGATCATGACCGTCGGACCGTCCCCATTTTCCAGCACCGCAACGATCCCGGTTTCACCTACGCCTTCAGTAACGTCATAGCCGAGCGCACGGATTTCTTCGGCCAGTCGCGCCGCGGTCTCGTGCTCGAGAAATGACAATTCGGGATTGGCGTGGAAGTGGCGGAATAGTTCGGCGAGGTTTTCCGAATAGTCGGCCTCGACACTGGCGCGCAATTCAGATTGGCCGAGCGCGGGCAGACCGAGTGTTCCGATGGCGAGGCATGAGGCGAGAAGGCTGGCGCGAAATGATGTGAGCTGGCGCATGGGCGGCTCCCCTGATTGCGGTGGCGGTAAACCTTGCGAACAGAAAGCGTACGGCCGTCTGCACCATCGAGCAAGCGCCCTCAATGCGAATTCGCGCAGCGATTGTCGCGCGACGCTGCCTGGCATAGGCTTGGTCAAAACAGGGGATCGCCATGGTGCATAAAAGCTTGAAAACACTTCTCATCGGCGCGGTGCTGATTGGCGCGAGTCCGGCATGGGCTCAACAGGCGGCTCCGGCGGCGCAAGAACACGCTCAACCCGGCTTTTCGGACGTCGGTTTGGCGCGGCTGGACGCAGCCATGCAGGGCTATGTCGATGAGGGCAAGCTGGCTGGATCGGTGGTGCAAGTGCGCCATGGCGGCCAAGTGGTCTATGAGCGCGCGTTCGGCTGGCGCGACCGCGAAGCCGAAGACGCCATGGCGGTGGACGACATGTTCCGCATCGCCTCCCAATCCAAGGCGATTGTCAGCGCTGCGATCATGATCCTCCAAGACGAGGGCGCGCTCACCATCCAGGACCCGCTGTCGGATTATCTGCCTGAATGGGCCGATGTTCAGGTGGCCGTTGAGGATGGGGAAGGCGGATACACGCTGGAGCCGGTGAAAACGCCGATCACCGTGCGCCATTTGCTCACCCACACCGCGGGCGTCGACTATGGCCGCCAAGGGCCGGCGGCGGAACTGTGGGACGAAGCAGGCCTGTCGAGCTGGTATCTCATCGAGCGCGAGGAAACCATTCGTGACGTGGTCGCCAAAATGGCCGAACTGCCGCTCTACGATCACCCGGGCGAAGCCTGGATCTACGGCTATAGCACCGACATTTTGGGGGCAGTTGTGGAGGCGGCCAGCGGCATGTCCCTCGACGCCTATTTGCGCTCACGCATTTTCGACCCGCTGGGCATGGACGACACCCATTTCTTCGTGCCCGAGGATAAGGCCGACCGCTTGGCGGTGGTCTATTCGGCCCGGCAGGACAGCGAGGCCGCCCGCGCGCCCGATGAGGGGACAATGGTGTCTCAGGGCCATTATCTTGACGGTCCGCGTTCGGTGTTTTCCGGCGGCGCGGGATTGGTCTCCACCGCTGAGGACTATGGCCGCTTCCTGCAAATGATCTTGAACCACGGAACGCTCGACGGCGTGCGGATCATGAGCCGCAAATCGGTGGAGCTCATGACCGTCGACCATCTGGGCGACATTCCCTTCAATCCCGGCGTCGGCTTTGGGCTCGGCTTCTCTGTGCTGGAAGATTTGGGCGCGCGCGGGCAGATGGGCGCCGTCGGCGAATTGGGTTGGGGCGGTGCGTATCACTCCAATTACTGGATCGACCCCGAGGAAGAGTTGGTCGTGGTGTATCTCACCCAACTCATCCCCGCCGGCAATGTGGACGACATCGCCAAGCTGCGCACGCTGATTTACTCAGCGCTGGAGTAAGGCCGCGGGAGCCGGGGTAAGGGGGTGGTGAAGCCAAGAACTGCACCGATGCCGCAACCGGGACAAAGTCCTTGGTCAACCGTCGCAAGCTCGGTTTAGCCGGCAATCCGTTCCGCTATACCGGACGCAAATTTGGTGAGGTCCGTTGCTCCACCGATCCGAGCGATAGATTGGATCAAGCTGTGCGGGTAAGGTCGGAGCACATACTTATGAATGGCGATGACGATCACAGTGCGTTGAAATATAATTAAAAAAGGCAAGAAAATGATAAATGTAATAGCGACGATTCTGGCTCTATATTTTGTGGATTCCGATTTTTCTCTGACACAGGAAGAAGAAACGATTCAATCATATTACTTCATTAATTTATCGGGAGCAGGCCTTGATTGGCTTTTCTATGATCGAGACGGGCGCATTGATGTATTTTTTATCGATGTTAGCCTAGAGGAGGGTATTGGAACATTTGACGGAGATAGCGAATTGTCAATCGCTATGGA
>CAZWVH010000115.1:0-4552 GCA_964636945.1 uncultured Caulobacterales bacterium
GGTCCCAAATAAGAACTGTGCTGGTTCGCGGGCATTCGCCTCCTGCCGTAGCGGTCGATAGAAAGCACATCAATACAGTGATATGCACTCTTGGTCCGTTCGTCAGCGTTCGCCCGCACTCGCCGTAATCCGGAGTTTTTGGCACGAATTTGGCACGATTTTCGTGCCAAACCGTGCTAGGGTTGTGCATGTCGTTTGAGTTCGGAGCTTCAATGATGGTCAGTCGCATCCGCCCACTTTCAGCGCGCGCTGTTGAAAGCCTTACCAACACCGCCTCGGTCGGCGGCGCACCAGGATTGCAATTGGTCGTCTCGCACGGCGGCACGCGCAGCTGGCGGCTGTTCTATCGCCTGCCCAGCGATGCCAAACGCCGTGCAATCAAGCCGGGCCCCTACCCTGCCATTACCCTGGCGCGCGCTCGCGATCGCGCGAACGAATTGCTGGAACAGGCCGCAGCCGGCATTGATCCCAAGTCGGCCCAATGCGAAACGGTGGCCAAACGGCAGGTGAGTTTCGCCGATGCAATCGAGCGATATCTGGACTGGTGCGGCTCACAGAACGGACCGAAGACGGTGCAAGACAAGCGCAGCCTGTTGGTCAAATACGCCGTCGGCCACTTCGGACAGACACCGCTCGTCGATGTCACGCGCAAACGGGTCTTGGAGCTCCTCGACAGCTTGGCGGACCGGCCGCCGACAAGACGCAATCTGCACATTTACCTCCACCACTTCTTCGGTTGGGCGGTCGATCGCGAGCTCGCGCCGGGCGATCCGATGGCCGGCCTGAAGCCGCCCAAGGGAGGTAAGCCCCGCGAGAGGGTCTTGAGCGACGAAGAGATCGCGGCGCTCTGGGCAGTCGACGGTGTTATGGCGAGCATTGCGCGGCTTTCATTGCTGACCGCGCAGCGCAGAGGCTCGCTTGAAGCGATGCGCTGGCAGGCTATCGATTTTGGCGAGCGCATTTGGTCCGTTCCGCCCGATGACATGAAGTCGGGCCGCAGCCATCGCGCGCCGTTGAGCGACCTGGCCATTGCTGAACTAGAGCGCATTCCACGCATGACGGGGCCGCATGTGTTCGGCGTCGGATCGGATGGCGCTAAACCCTATAAGGGCGGCTCGAATGGCATGGAGGGTCTGCGTAAAAAGCTCGGCAATCCCGATTGGCGATTACATGATTTACGCCGCACGGCAGTGACCTTGGCCCAACGCGGCTGCTGCATGATCGAGGAAATCCGCGCTCTTACCCAACACAAAACCCCCGGCGTCATCGGCGTATATGCGCGGCACGGATATGAGGACGAAAAGCGCAAGGTTGTTGGGGTGATTGAGGAAGTCGTGAGAGCGATTGTCGAACCGGCCGCGCACGGTCGGCCATGCGGTGCAGACCGGGCGTTCTGATCGACACCTGACGACGACCGATCCGGCCCTATAGCGGCCCTTCGCCCCACCACCGCCCATCCGTCCGCAATCTGCACTCAACGAGTAGCCCCGCCTCCTGGTCCGGCTCGCGCGTCCGGCAAAGCAGGAGGCGGTCCAGGCGCTCCTGGATGTGCACATGATCGATCTTGGACGCCTTTAGTGCGCGCCTACGGCGCTCCGCCATAAAGAGAAAAGACTTAACTGCGCGCGGCCTGACGCCGCGCTTGGGATCTGCGGCCGAGAAAAGCCGGCCGCTTGCTGGCACTTCGGGGCTTCGCCCCCAAACCCCACTTGCCACATACTCTCCAGCCACTGAGAGGTGAAAAGAAGAATGTAAAAAGGTAAGAACGAAAAATGTAATTACAGCGTCCTCGCCAAGCGGAATCCTTGAAAGATGAACCGGCCGTCTGGATCGTACCCGTACCGATAAGCCGAACGGAGGCTCCACGGAATGCCGCTCCAAGACCCGCCGCGGACCACGCGGTCGGTGCTTTCGCCTGTGTCCCAGGCCGAGCCGTCTTCGGGCGCGCCGGAGTAACTCTCGTGCCAGCGATCCGCACACAACTCCCAAACATTGCCGTGCATCTGCCACAGGCCCAGCGCGTTGGGCTCAAATTCATGCACCGCAACCGTGCGCGCACGATTCTCGCCCTTTGCTCCAGAGCCATACGTATAATCGCCATCATAATTGGCTTGGTTGGTGGAGATCGTCTCGCCAAAGCTGAACGGCGTCGTCGTCCCCGCACGACACGCATACTCCCATTCCGCCTCCGATGGCAGGCGATACGCGTTTTCGCGCCCCGTCAGGCCAAGCTTGGCGTTAAGCCACGCCAAATACCCGCCTTCACCACAAATATCGTCCCAGCTCACATTGATCACCGGTTGGCGTCCGCGCCCCCAACCTTGATCTGGCGGCCGTCGCGCGCCGGTCTCGTCGCAAAAGAGGTCGTACTCGGCGAAGGTAAGCGCAAACCGCGCCAAGGCGAAGCTGTGCGCAAAGGTGACGCGGTGTCGCGGCTCTTCGCGACCGTCATATCCGTCCCAACGCTCCTCATCCTCCGGCGAGCCCATCATGAAGCTTTTGCCCTTCTCCACCACCGCAAAATAGCCCGGCGTTTCGGGCAGGCCGGTGGTCAGCGCGAGTTTGGCGAGGTGTTTGTGCGGGTCATGGCGAAACGCATCGGCGACTGCGCCGACCTTTTGGTCTGACGTTTCATCATCACGGCTTGACGCCAATGCGCCAGCTAGCGTCATGACGTGATCGGGGCGCGCATCAGCCGAGAGACGCGCCGCAAGGGCGATCAACCCCTGCGTCGCCTGAATGGGCGCCGAGCGCGCCAGAAGGAACTGACATGCATCCAGCGCCCAGCGCAGGTCCATGGCGTTGCCGCTCAAACGCTCTTGCGCGATGGTGACGGCGTCGTCTGGATATTGGTGCGCATGCATCCAAAACGCAGCCGATTGCGCGCCAGGATCATGGAAGATCGCGGACGCCGCCCGCCCCTTAGGCGCCGCGCCGACGGCGATATTGCGTAAGCGCCCGCTGGCATAACGTTTTTGCTCGCCATTAATGAGGCGCCATTGCGCTAAAGGTATTTGTTTGTCCGGCGTCACCAACGGCTGGTCGGACGTAAGGTCATTGTCCAGCGCTCGAAACACCGCCAAT
The DNA here is from genome assembly GCA_964636945.1 of uncultured Caulobacterales bacterium. Classification (GTDB taxonomy): domain Bacteria; phylum Pseudomonadota; class Alphaproteobacteria; order Caulobacterales; family Maricaulaceae; genus CAZADA01. The sequence goes on from CAZWVH010000115.1 coordinate 3,085, forward strand.
TCCTTGAATGGATCGAGCAGATCAATCTTGCCGGTTACGAAAAACGCCGCGTCTTGTTCGTTAAGGCGCATGCCAAGTTGGACAGCCTGAAATACGGCGGTGAGCAGGACTAAGTCCAATGCCGCGCGTAGGGCGAACACGGCGGTAGCGCCGGCGCCGGTTTGCGGAATGATGGGTGAGGCGTTCTTGACGCCATAGACTTCCGACCAGTCGACCAAGGGTACGGCTTTGGCCAGCTCAGCGCCGAAATACCACACCCAGTCCAATACGCCTGGGACAACTCCATTCGTCTCACAGGTCGCGAACAGCTCAAAGGCGTTGGCTTGGCGCAGGCCCAGCGGAATGAACAGAAAGATGAACACCAGTGCGGTCATGGCTTCGTCGCGCAAGTCCTGCCCGAACCCGATGCGGTATTCGTCCTCGGGCGTTTCGCCGCGCTCGAACATGTGTTGGGCGCGATCGTCCTCGGCCCAGCCCCAGCGGCGCAACACGCTGAAAATGATCAGTATGCCGAACACGACGCCGACCAGGCCCCAGGGCGCTGGCGCAAAGATTGCCACTGCGAGGCATGCGGAAAGCCAGATACCGAGCCGCAGATAACGCCCGCCAAGGGTGTTGTGTTTCGTGCCCGCCAACACCGCGATGGGACGAGCGAGCGCGAAATCGATGGCGCTCAAGCCCCAGGACGGCGCCTTCCAAAACTTGCCCGCGATCCACTGCAAGGACTTTGTCAGCCAGGACGCCCGCCGGCCCATGAAAGCCATACTGCGCCAAACTGCGTTTGCCGCGATGAGCGCTAAGCTGCCGGCAAATGCGCCGAATACATGCTGAGCAAGCAGATTGGCTTCGGCAGGAGGAATCGTCTTGAGGACTGAGAGCGCCCACCACCACCCCAACGCAAACACGAGCGCGCCGAGTATGCGCGGAGCCCAGATGCGAACCCGCTTTTGCTCGCGCCGAAAAATGGGAGACCAACCGGCGAACAGTGCGGCAATGGTGACCACAAAAAGCGTGGTCCAAGCCCACCGCTCTGAAATATAGCCAGCATCTTGCGGTTCAAGCGATTGGCCGTTTTCGCAGTCTTGTAGCGCTGCAAGATCGACCGCTGTTTTGGCGTAGTTGATGGTCAGCCCAATGACCAACCCGACAAGCCCCAGGATGATCCACGCCGGCAGGGGCGGAATGCTAGGGCGGATGAGAACGTCGCGGGCCCATTCGCTATGCGTCGCCGCGCTGCTGTTCGGCGTCTCGTTTTCGTCGCCACCTTTTACGTCCGCCATGCTCGCCCCCTGCACGCCGCCACAAAGACAAAAGACTTAACTGCGCGCCGCCTGACGCCGCGCTTGGGATTCGCGGCCGAGAAAAGACGGCCGCTTGCTGGTATTTGGGGGCTTCGCCTCCAAACCCCACTTACCACATACTCTCCAGCCACTGAGAGGTGAAAAGAAGAATGTAAAAAGGTAAGAAC
>CAZWVH010000116.1:0-4383 GCA_964636945.1 uncultured Caulobacterales bacterium
GGCCCGGTTTCGCTCCACCGCTTTTCCCACTTTGCGCGAGGCCGTAAAGCCAAGTCTGGCAAGTCCATTAGCCTCATCGCTCGCGCGCGCCTGAACCACAACACCGCGCTTGGCCACACTGCGACCTTTGGCCACGCGCAGAAACTCGCGCCGCTTACTCAAACGGCCCAAAGGCGTTATAGCTTCGGCGTCGTCCAGCTGTTGGCCGCTAAGCAGAGAGTTTTGCGCGACCGCGCGAGCGGCGGCGCAGAATCACTTTGCGTCCGTTTTTGGTCGCCATGCGCGAACGAAAGCCGTGGCGGCGCTTGCGCACAAGTTTGCTCGGTTGGTATGTGCGTTTCACGGGGGAACGCTCCTCAATTCAATCAACGTCAGCCGGACTTACTGGGCCAGAGTGAACAAACGGTCAAGGATGTGTTCGCATTTTCACCGGCATGGCGAGCCTGTCGGCGCATTTTTGCTGAGCGCCGGCAAGCCCAGTTGCGGTCTTGCAGCGCTTCGCGCGCTCATTATGGTTCGTCCACCCTATGTCACCATGAAACGAGCGATGATCGGACACTCGTTTGCACCACCCTAAGCCCCGAGACAGCTGAATGCCGCTGTTCCTTCACGATTTTTGGTCTCTGCTGAAGTCCAGTTGGCCGCCATTTCGCGGCCTGTCGGGCAAGTTGTTGGTCTTGACGATTGTGTTCCTCTTAGCGGCGGAAATGCTAATCCTCATCCCCACGGTTGCGGCGTTCCGCACCGATTGGTTCAAAGAGCGACTGGAGGCGGCCCAGCTGGCGTCTTTGGCCTTGGATGCCGCGCCCAATGGCGACATCATTCCCGATCAACTGCGCACTGAATTATTGGAAAACGCTGAGGTGAGGTTCATTCGCCTGGCCCGCGATGACGTGAACCAATTGATTCTGGCGTCTCCTGGCGTGGGGGTTGCCACCTCGACCGTGGATCTGCGTTCGCGTTCGATTTGGAAATCGTTGATGGAAACATGTGTTACCGCGTTTTCGCCCACGCCGGAGTTCATCCGCGTGCTTGATACTCCACGCATGGAGGGGGGCGAGGAAATCGAAATTATTGTGCCAGGACGCGCCTTGAAAGATGATTTTTGGCGCTTCACCCGCAGGATCGCTGCTGCATCGCTCGCCATTTCGATCATAGCGGGCGTGATCGTGTATATCGCGCTGAGTGTGGCGTTTGTGCGCCCCATGCGTGACTTGGCCAGCGCCATGACGCGCTTTCGCGAGCAACCCGATGACGCTGCCCGCGTGATCAAGCCAAGTGGGCGGACCGATGAGATTGGCCAAGCCGAAACCGAATTGGCCACCTTGCAAGACAATGTGCGTCAGGCCTTGAAACAACGCGAACACTTGGCGGCGCTCGGCGCGGCCGTGGCTAAGATCAATCATGATTTGCGCAATGTGTTTACCGCTGCTCAGCTGATTTCAGACCGGTTGGCGCAAAACCCCGACCCCAAAACCCGGGGCCAAGGCGAACGGCTGGTGCGGGCAGTTGGACGCGGCATGCGTTTGACTGAGGATGTGCTCAAATTTGGCCGCGCAGAGGAAACCGAGCCTGACGCACGCACTGTCCCGCTCCGCATGGCGCTGGAGGACGCTTTCGCTGACGCCGCGGTAGCTGCGGAGGGACCGATAGGCCTCGATCTTAAAGTGGATGAGGAAATCTGCGTGTGGGCCGACCCTGACCACGTCCATCGGATTTTTGTGAATCTCATTCGCAATGGCGTACAGGCCATGGCGGCTCAACCTGGCCGTGAAACGCCGGGATCGATCATACTCAGCGCACGGGCAGAAAATGGCGATCTTGTGGTTTTGGTGCGTGACCAAGGTCCTGGCGTTCCAGAGCGCGCCCGTGTTCGCTTGTTCGAACCGTTCTCAGCCAGTACGCGCCGCGGAGGATCGGGATTGGGGCTGTCGATCTGTCGAGAATTGGCGCGTGCGAATGGCGGGGATGTTTGGCTTGCCGATAGTGACAACACCGGCGCGGTTTTCGCCGTGCGCTTATCGAGTGTTGACGGGGGAGATGTGAAGCGGTGATGAGCAAAACTGGACCAGGCCGGCGCAATGCAATCACCGACGTGGCCTCGGTGGTGGTGGGTAATGCGGACGACCAACGCGTTCGCACCGGCGTCACCGTTGTCCGCTGTGCCGACGGGCCATTTGCCTGCGCCGTGGATGTGCGTGGCGGCGGCCCGGGCACGCGTGAGAGCGACGCGCTCACCTCTCATACGCTTGTTGGCAAAGTGGATGCTGTCGTGTTGTCGGGAGGTTCGGTCTATGGCTTGGCGGCGGCTGATGGAGTCGCGGCCACGCTTGGACACGGGGGACAGGGATTTGCGCTAGCGGCGCAAGACGGGATTCCGCCTTCGCCCATCGTGCCGACAGCCATTTTGTACGATCTTGCCAATGGCGGCGAAAAGGATTGGGGCCTCAATCCTCCCTATGGCGAACTGGGAGCGACTGCGCTTGCGGCTTGTTCGCCAGATTTTGAGCAGGGCCGATCCGGTGCAGGAATGGGGGCCATGGCGGGAACGGCGCCGGGGGGGCTCGGTTCAGCCAGTGTGGTCACCGACGATGGTCTCACAGTGGGAGCGCTGGTTGCGGTCAACAGCTTCGGGTCCGTTCGCATGCCGGGGACCGACGCGTTTTGGGCATGGCCGTTTGAGCAAAATTGGGATGGCGGGCCAGAGTTTGGCGGCGCGCGCCCGCCCGCATCGTTTGACCTTTGGCCAGAAGATTGGGGCGCCGCCAAGACCAACCCTCAGCCACGGCAGAACACGACATTAGCGATCATCGCGACCGATGTTCCTTTGGCCATCGGTGATCTTCAGCGACTAGCCATTATGGCGCAGGACGGGCTGGGGCGCGCCATCCGTCCCGCTCACGCCCCCTTTGACGGCGACGTTGTGTTCGCGATGTCAACGGCCGTCGGCAGCCCCCAACACGCCATCGGTCCAGACGAGACAGATTTGGTGCGCGCGTGGCGACTGACGCGGCTTGGCTCGCTGGCGGCCGACTGCCTTGCGCGCGCCGTGGCGAGGGGCGTTTGGGCAGCCGAGCAGCAGGCGCGCGACTAGTCGTCGGGGTGGGCGGCGCGTAGTTTTTCTTCTTCGTACTGGATGCCCCAACCGATGATTTGCCGCCACAAAGCTTCTGCGAGTTCGGGCGGCAGACCAAGCATATCAGCGCGTTTGCGCACCCGATCGATCACCTGCTGAATGCGCCAAGGGACGTGCGCCTGGCCGGCGTGTGATTTGAGCTGCCAGGCGCGATCCACATAGCCCCAGCGCTCGGCCAAGAGCGCAATAAGGCTGTCGTCTATGCGATCAATTTCAGTGCGCACATCGTCCATAGATTGGCAGGCGGCGGGAGATTTCATCGCCGCCGCCCGTCGCTGAACGTCGTTGTCACGTCACTAGACCGCATAATACATCGCAAATTCGACGGGATGGGGGTGAGTTTCGTAGCGCAATACCTCTTCCATTTTCAACGCGATGTATGCGTCGATCATGTCATCGTCGAGCACGCCGCCAACTTTTAAGAAATCACGGTCTTGATCCAAATTTTCCAATGCCTTGCGCAGGCTCGAGGATACGGTCGGCAAGGACTTGGCTTCCTCTTCGGTGAGCTCGAACAAGTCCTCATCCATCGCCTTGCCGGGGTCAATCTTGTTGACGATGCCATCAAGGCCGGCGAGCAGCAGGGCTGTGAAAGTGTAGTATGGATTGCCAGCCGGATCAGGGAAGCGGCATTCAATGCGCTTTGCATTGGGGCCCGGGGCGTGCGGGACACGTATCGATGCCGAGCGATTGCGCGCCGAATAAGCCAATATGGTGGGCGCCTCAAACCCGGGAACGAGCCGTTTATAACTGTTTGTGGTGGAGTTCGCGAAGGCGTTGATGGCGCGTGCGTGCTTCAGAATGCCGCCAATGTAATGCAAACTGGTGTCGGATAAGCCTGCATAGGAATCACCCGCGAAAAGTGGCTTATTATTCTTCCAGATCGACTGGTGAACATGCATGCCTGTCCCATTATCGTTCCAAACAGGCTTAGGCATAAAGGTTGCCGACTTACCGTACGCTGCCGCAACCATATGAACGACGTATTTATAGAGTTGAAGGCTATCGGAAATCTTCAGCAGCGAGTCGAATTTGATCCCAAGCTCGTGTTGAGAAGGGGCGACTTCGTGATGGTGTTTTTCTGGTCTTAAACCGAGTTCCGCCATGACAGTGAGCATTTCAGAGCGCAAATCTTGGCCGGAGTCGATTGGAGGAACTGGAAAATACCCACCCTTGGGTGGAGGCCTGTGGGCGAGGTTTCCTGTCTCGTATTCTTCACCAGTATTGTACGGCCCTTCATTTGAATC
>CAZWVH010000117.1:0-4057 GCA_964636945.1 uncultured Caulobacterales bacterium
GTGCCGGCTATGGAGGCGAACCCGCAAAAGCGGGGCGTGTGCACACGCGTGTACACAACCACGCCGAAGAAGCCGAACTCTGCTTTGCGCAAGGTCGCCAAGGTGCGTCTGACCAATGGCCGCGAAGTGATCAGTTATATCCCTGGTGAAGGCCATAATCTGCAAGAGCACTCCGTTGTGTTGATTCGCGGCGGGCGTGTGCGTGACTTGCCCGGCGTTCGCTATCACGTGCTGCGTGGCGTTTTGGATACCCAAGGCGTGAAGGATCGCAAGCAGCGGCGTTCGAAATACGGCGCCAAGCGGCCGAAATAGGGGATATCCATGTCACGACGTCACCGCGCTGAGAAACGTGAAGTTCTGCCCGACCCAAAGTTTGGCGACCTCACGCTTACTAAGTTTATGAATTACCTCATGCTTGACGGCAAAAAGTCTGTCGCTGAGGGCATTGTCTACGGCGCCTTGGACCTCCTGGAGGAGAAGGCCAAGCGTGAGCCGTTACGCATTTTTCATGAGGCGCTCGAAAATGTGTCGCCCACCATTGAAGTGCGTTCACGGCGCGTGGGCGGGGCGACCTATCAGGTGCCCATGGAAGTGCGTCCCGACCGGCGCAAAGCGTTGGCCATCCGATGGCTGGTGACGGCGGCGCGTGGACGCAATGAAAACACCATGCGCGAGCGTTTGGCCGGCGAACTCATGGACGCGGCCAACAATCGTGGATCAGCAGTGAAGAAACGCGAAGACACGCACAAGATGGCTGAGGCCAACCGCGCGTTCTCGCATTACCGGTGGTAATTCAGTTTAACTAAGGGTCAGTCATCATGGCGCGCGAGTATAAAATCGAGGACTACCGCAACTTTGGGATTATGGCCCATATCGACGCGGGTAAGACCACGACCACCGAGCGGGTTCTGTATTACACCGGCAAGAGCCATAAGATCGGCGAAGTCCATGATGGTGCGGCCACCATGGATTGGATGGAGCAAGAGCAAGAGCGCGGCATCACGATCACGTCGGCTGCGACGACGACCTTTTGGCCAGGGCGTGATGGCAGGATGCGCCGGTTCAACAATATCGACACGCCCGGTCACGTGGACTTCACGATCGAAGTGGAGCGGTCTTTGCGCGTACTTGATGGCGCCATTGCGCTGCTTGACGCCAATGCGGGCGTGGAGCCGCAAACGGAAACCGTGTGGCGTCAAGCCGAGAAATACGAAGTGCCGCGCATGTTCTTCGTGAACAAGATGGACAAACTCGGCGCGGACTTTTTCAACTGCGTTCAGATGATGAAAGACCGTCTGGGCTGCACGCCCTTGGTCACTCAGCTGCCCATTGGCGCGGAAGACGACTTTAAAGGCGTTATCGACCTGATTCGGATGAAGGCGGTGATTTGGGATGGTGGCGATTTGGGCGCGGCGTTCCATGACGAGGACATTCCCGCCGACATGCTTGATCAGGCGCAGGAATATCGCGAGCAAATGATTGAAATCGCCGTCGAGCAAGACGATGCGATGATGGAAAAATTCTTGGAGGGCGACGAACCCACCGAGGACGAGATCCGCACCTTGATCCGCAAGGGAACAATCAATCTGACATTCCACCCGGTGTTATGTGGGACGGCCTTCAAAAACAAAGGTGTGCAGCCGCTGTTGGATGCGGTTGTGGACTATTTGCCTTCGCCGGTGGAGATCCCCGCCATCGAAGGCATTGATGTTAAGACCGAGGGAAAAATCGAGCGCCAGGCCTCTGACGATGAGCCGCTCTCTTTGCTCGCGTTCAAGATCATGAACGACCCGTTTGTGGGCTCGCTGACATTCTGCCGTGTCTATTCCGGCGTGCTGGAAGCGGGTACCAGCGTGATGAACACGGTTAAGGGTAAAAAAGAGCGCGTGGGTCGCATGTTGTTGATGCACTCAAACGAGCGCGAAGACATCAAGGTGGCGTATGCGGGCGATATTGTCGCCATTGCCGGGCTGAAAGACACCACCACGGGCGACACGCTGTGTGATCCGCTCAAACAAGTGATCTTGGAACGGATGGAGTTCCCCGAGCCCGTGATCGAAATTGCGGTGGAGCCGAAGTCAAAAGCCGACCAGGAAAAACTGGGTGTTGCGCTATCGCGCTTGGCGGCGGAGGATCCATCTTTCCGTGTGAGCACGGATGAGGAGTCTGGCCAGACAATCATGGCTGGCATGGGTGAGCTCCACCTCGACATTTTGGTCGATCGCCTCAAGCGCGAGTTTAAGGTTGAGGCCAATATCGGTCAGCCGCAAGTGGCGTATCGCGAAACGCTCGGTCAACTGGCTGAAGTGGATTACACGCACAAAAAGCAATCAGGCGGTTCGGGTCAATTCGGCCGCGTGAAGATGGTGTTTGAGCCGGCTGAGTCAGGCGAAGGGTACACGTTCGAGAGCAAGATTGTCGGCGGGTCCGTGCCCAAGGAGTATATTCCGGGCGTGGAGAAGGGCGTAAAAAGCGTGGCTGAAGCCGGTATCATCTGTGGCTTCCCGGTCATCGACTTCAAAGCCACGTTGATCGACGGCGCCTATCACGACGTTGACTCTAGCGTGTTGGCCTTTGAGATCGCCGCACGTGCGGCGTTTCGTGAAGCCGCCAAGTCCGCCAACATGAAACTGCTTGAACCGATCATGAAGGTTGAAGTGGTGACGCCCGATGAATACACGGGTTCGGTAATTGGTGACTTGAACTCTCGCCGCGGCCAAGTTCAGGGCCAAGAGATGCGGGGCAACGCCACGGTGATTAACGCCATGGTGCCTCTTGCAAATATGTTTGGATACGTGAATAACCTGCGCTCCGCCACGCAAGGGCGTGCGCAATTCACGATGCAATTCGACCATTACGAACCAACGCCTCAAGCCGTTATGGAAGAGGTGAAGGCGAAAATGGCGGGTTAGGATTTCGACGCGATTTTAGGGGATCCGGTCTAACGGAGTGAAGTGAGATGGCCAAAGAAAAATTCGAGCGCACTAAACCGCACGTCAACATTGGCACCATTGGTCACGTTGACCATGGCAAGACGACGTTGACGGCCGCGATCACGAAACAATTCGGCGACTTTAAGGCCTATGACGAGATTGACGGCGCGCCCGAAGAAAAAGCACGCGGCATCACGATCAATACTGCGCACGTGGAATATGAAACTGACTCTCGTCACTACGCACACGTGGATTGCCCCGGTCACGCCGACTATGTGAAAAACATGATCACAGGCGCGGCTCAAATGGATGGCGCCATTATGGTTGTGCACGCAGCGGACGGCCCCATGCCGCAGACGCGCGAGCACATTCTTCTGGCCCGCCAGGTTGGCGTGCCCGCACTGGTCGTGTTCTTGAACAAAGTCGACCAAGTCGATGACGAAGAGCTGCTCGAGCTTGTTGAAATGGAAGTGCGCGAGCTGTTGTCCTCTTACGAGTTCCCTGGCGACGACATTCCGATCGTCGCTGGCTCGGCCCTGGCCGCGCTTGAAGGTCGCGACGACAATATCGGCGCAGAGAAAATCTCTGAACTGATGGCCGCAGTGGATGATTTTATTCCAACGCCAGAGCGTCCAGTGGACATGCCGTTCCTGATGCCGATCGAAGATGTGTTTTCAATCTCGGGTCGCGGTACGGTTGTGACCGGTCGGGTTGAGCGCGGCATTGTCAAAGTTGGCGAAGAGATTGAAATCGTCGGCATTCGCGATACCCAAAAAACAACCTGCACCGGCGTGGAAATGTTCCGCAAGCTGCTGGACGAAGGCCGTGCGGGCGACAATATCGGCGCACTGTTGCGCGGCGTGGGTCGCGAAGATGTTGAGCGCGGTCAAGTGTTGGCCAAGCCCGGTTCGATTACGCCGCACAAAAAGTTTGAGGCTGAAGCCTACATTCTGACCAAGGAAGAGGGTGGCCGTCACACGCCGTTCTTCTCCAATTATCGTCCGCAATTCTATTTCCGCACCACTGACGTGACCGGAGTTGTGACCCTGGATGAGGGCACCGAGATGGTGATGCCGGGCGACAATGTAGAAATCAAAGTTGAGCTGATCACCCCGATCGCCATG
>CAZWVH010000118.1:0-3822 GCA_964636945.1 uncultured Caulobacterales bacterium
CATAGTGGTAGAGGACGCGAGGCATAGGGTCGGGGGCATGGGCGTCAGCCAGGACACGCCGCTGGCGGCCATGTGGACGGGGCTGCGCACGCTGCGCTTTGCCGATGGGCCTGATGCGGTGCATCGCATGGTGGTGGCGCGTTCAGAACTGCGGCGGTTTTCCAACCAGGCGTGAATGCTCGCCAAATCTTCGCACGAGTTCACCTTGGCGCGACGGCTACGGGCGCTTAACGTACCCGAGACTAAGAGATGGCAAAGGGCGGTATATGATTGATCGAATCAGACGGGGCGAGCTCAAGCTGCCAATTTGCGGGCTCGCCATGCTGATTGCGGGCGCGGCTGGGGCGCAAGACAGCGTCCTCACTGGAGAGTTACGGACCGACACCGAGGCGCAATACGCCTTTGCCACCGATTGCATCGGCCTCAGTCAAATGTTCGATAATCTGGAGCAGCTCGCGCCCGGTTTTGTTGACCAGGGCATTGGCTTTCCCAATGCTGAGCGCGCGCAGTTGGCCGAACTGTATTGGGACATTGCGTACTTGACGAGCGTGGGGTTGGGGGTGAGCCAAGATCAACTGGCCACCGATGTCACTGACGCCGCTAACGTGCACATCACCGGTTTGAACGAAGCGAACGCCTTGACAGGATTGACGCCGGCCAGTCCGTTTTTTGTCGACAGCGTCAATCCGCATTGGCGCGAGTGCACTGCCCAACGGCCTGCCTATCAGGAGTGGCTCACGACCATGAAAGCGGTGCTCGACGCCAATTGAGCGGGCGTTGCGGCCGGACGCCGGTTATTGGGGCCCAAGACGCAAGAGGGCGTTGGCAGATCAGGGACTTTCGCGTTCGCGCAATTCTTGCTGGCGCATGGGCATGCGATCGATCAGGGCGAAGACCTCCTCCGGCGAGGGCGGCGCGTCCCAGCGGGCTTTGACCCCGCCATCCAGGCCGATGAGCAGGGCCTGGTAGCGGTCATGCGGGATGTCGTAGGCGGTGCGGAACGCGGCCACCATGGCGCCTTGGGCGTCACGCGGCGCCTCTTCGACATAGTGAGGCGTGAAGTGTCCTGATTGGGGATCGAAATAGCTCCAGTAAAACGCGAGGCCGGGCCACACGGTATTGAGGTCAAGCCCGCGCACTTTGCGCTCTAGCAGCCCGCGGCAGGTTTTGTAGCCATACCGCTCCTCATTCGTGGTTAAGATGGTGCACGACCAGACGTCCTGGCGTTCTAGAAACCCAGGGTCGTGATAAATCGGATCTTCTGGCCGGCCATGCGAGAAGACCAGCAACCTGGCGCGCCAGCTCAGGTCCTTGACCTGCTCGACGAGATGGGTGTCAGGCCAGTCGTCCTGTGCGTGGGCGAGACCGGGCGGGTTGCCGATCGTCAGCAGAACGCTAAGAGCGATAAGGCGGCGTGGCATTGGGTGGCTCCACATTGCTGCATGAGTGAGTCAGCCTAGTCCAATTCGGGCCCGATGTCCTCCTGAGCATCGATCACGGCGAAAACCTCCTCCGGCGATGGCGCCCATAATCGTTATCCAGCGATATGGTCTCGACAACAGCATGCTCCTGACTGAATTCCAACCATCAGGCGGTTCCCGTTCTCACTCGCCGAGTCAGGACTCCCGTGATTTCTTGCCATCTGCCGACCAATATTCTCCCCGCTCCTCCTCCACATAGGCCTCAGGCAGGCGGTCATGGTCGGCCGGCGGCTCGCCGCCTTTGCGGTTCATAATGCGATCGAAGGCCTCGAAGTCCGCATGATCGGCGCGCTGCTTGAAATACTCCATCGTGGTCAAGGCCGAGACCTTTTCCGCCACGGCCACGGCGATGAATTGGTTCATGCTCACGCCATCTTCGGCGGCCAGCCTGGCCACCGCGTCGCGCATGGATTGCGGCAGACGCAAGGGGAAAGTTTTACTGGTCATCTCTGAGAGCCTCCAAAAACTGTACCGGCGTCATGACCTGGAGTGCAAAGCGGTCGGACACCTTTCGAAAATCACGCACATTGTGGGTCACCAGCGCTTTAGCACTCCCATTGATTGCAGCTTCCAACACCATTTCGTCGTCCGGGTCATTGAGCTGCGGCCTCCAGCGAAAATAGGGCTCTACCGGAAGAGCCACCGCCAAAATGACCGCGAAAAACTGGTCCAACTCCGTCAGCGTCAAATCCATCGCGGCCAAGTGCTTGGGCGCCCGGCATACGGCCTCATACTCGAAAGCGAGCGCCGCACTGAGCATCAGCTCAAAGCGCCGATGGCGCGCTGCACGAATCACCGCAGCCGACGCACCCGTTGGACTGCGCAATCCAGCCACCACCACATTGGTGTCGAGCACAGCTCTCACACGCTTTGAATAATATCATATACGATATTACCTGCGACGTCACTCGAAGACATAGAACTGTCCGATCCCACCCCCAGTCTACGGCGCGAATAATTGAGCTATACACGTATAGAGCGCATTTCAATCACTGGTCTGCCGACTATCCGCCAGGCGGGAGCGCATCGATCACGGCGAACACCTCCTCCGGAGAGGGCGGCGCGTCCCAGCGGGCTTTGACCCCGCCATCCAGGCCGATGAGCAGGGCGGTGTAGGTCTCGCTTTGACGAGGCTACCAGCGCGGGATAGTTTCCTCCACAATAACCCAAGAGAGAAACGCCATGCTCGACAACGCCCATAGCGCCATGAAATTTGGCATCGATCCCTTGATCGAGGAAATGCGCGACACCGTCGCCCGGTTCGTGGATGACCGCATCGCCCCGCGGGCGGCGGAGATTGATCAGACCAACACCTTCCCGCGCGATCTGTGGCCGGAGATGGGCGATCTGGGTCTGCACGGCGTCACGGTGCCCGAAGAACATGGCGGCATGGGGCTGGGCTATCTGGCGCACTGCGTGATGATGGAGGAGGTTTCGCGCGGATCGGGCTCTGTCGGCCTGGCCTATGGCGCGCACTCCAATCTGTGCATCAACCAAATCAGCCTGAATGGCCGGCCCGAGCACAAGGACAAATACCTGCCCAAGCTGATCAGCGGCGAGCATGTGGGCGCGCTGGCCATGTCCGAACCGGGCGCGGGCTCGGACGTGGTGTCCATGAAAACCCGGGCGGAGAAAAAGGGCGATCATTACATTCTCAATGGTAACAAAATGTGGATCACCAACGGTCCGCACGCCGAAGTGCTGGTGGTCTACGCCAAGACCGACCCCGCCGCCGGCCCGCGCGGGATCACGGCCTTTCTGATCGAGAAGGGCTTTAAAGGCTTCTCCACCGCCCAGAAGCTGGACAAGCTGGGCATGCGCGGCTCCGACACCTGCGAGCTGGTGTTTGAAGACTGTGAAGTGCCCGAGGACAATGTGCTCGGCGAGGTCAATAAGGGCGTGGAAGTGCTGATGAGCGGGCTCGATTATGAGCGCGCGGTGTTGGCTGCCGGACCAGTGGGCCTGATGCAGGCCGCCTTCGACACCGCCATGGCTTACGTCCATGAGCGCGAGCAGTTCGGCAAGAAGATCGGCGAGTTCCAGCTCGTGCAGGGCAAAATCGCCGACATGTACACCACCATGAACGCCTGCCGCGCCTATGTGTACGCCGTCGCCGGCGCCTGCGACCGCGGCGAAACCACGCGCGAGGACGCCGCCGGTTGTATCCTCTATGCGGCCGAAAAAGCCACCCAGGTCTGCCTCGACGCCATCCAGCTATTGGGCGGCAATGGCTATATCAATGAATACCCAACCTGGCGCTATTTGCGCGACGCAAAGCTCTATGAGATCGGCGCGGGCACCTCAGAAATCCTCAGCATGCTGCTCGGCAGCGAGCTGTTCC
>CAZWVH010000119.1:0-3680 GCA_964636945.1 uncultured Caulobacterales bacterium
TATCGTCTTTAAGGATTTTCTGTAATTGCTACCCGCGAATCCTGAAATTTACGTCAGCTCTCCTTCAGCTTCTGGCTTGTGGTGCATACGCCGCTACCGCGAAACGGTCCTGGCGAGACGGAACCCGAGGTAGTTGAAACGGACGACTGCATAGCTCGTGACGCGACTCGCTGAACGGAGGACCCGTGGGTAGAGGTCCCAAGAACCGCCGCGCCGCACGCGGCGATCACAATCGCCTGCGAGCCATGCCGAGCCATTGCTTGGTGCTCCCGTGTAGCTTTCATTCCAACAGTCTTGGACCCACTCCCACACATTGCCGTGCATGTCATATAGCCCCCAAGCGTTGGGCGGATAGACGCCCACTGGCGTGGTGCGCGCCAGATTGCGGTCTGCGCTCGCAAAATTGGCTTGATCGGGCCTAATCGTTTCGCCGAACGCATACGCCGTTATCGTCCCCGCCCGCGCCGCATACTCCCATTCCGCTTCGGACAACAGCCGATAGGGCCCGCCAGCCACCTTGGTGTTGAGCCAGGCCACATAGGCTTGCGCATCATGCCAGCTGACATTGATCACCGGACGCGCGCCCCGGCCCCATTCCTCATCGCCGCCGCTGGCTTCAACCTGTGTGTCATCACATCCGCCAGCGGCGACGCACGCCTGCCATTCGCGCCACGTCACCTCATAGCGACCGACAGCAAAGCGCTCACCAATCGTCACCTTACGTTGCGGGCCTTCGTCATCAAACCTGCCGGCCTCATTGTCCGGCGAGCCCATGGTGAACGCGCCCGCAGGCAATATCACCATTTCCGGGCACGCCTCGCACTCTTGGAACACGGCAAGGTCTGCCAGCCGTTCGGGCGCGTCAGTGCGCACTGCTATCGCGCGCGCGGTCACATCAATGGGCGCCAGGCTCAGCGCCCCGCCTGCAGCGACGATCATCCCCGCCACAATCAGACCCACCACGGTCATGGGCCGCTGGGCGACGCCGAGTGCGCGGCCGAGGGCGGTCGCCTCACCGCTGCGGGCGGTGACCAAGCGGGCGATGGGGCCAAACACCAGCACCAGCCACAACCACACCGAGGTGATGAAGGTGGTCAGGATCGAGGCCGCAAACACCCAATGCACCGGCAACCAACGGGCGGGATCGGGGCTGGCGGGCAGCAAAGACAGGAAATAGGCCTGCGCTGATGGGGCTTCGATCCAAGCTTTCTCCATCTGCGATCCAAAGGCAAACAGCGGCTCCAGCGCCACATAACTGGCATAGGTGACGGCCAGATACACCGCCAAGGTGAACACCAGATCGAGTATCGCGAGCACCGGCAGCAGCAGCGGCGCGCGCACCGCCCAGCGCAGGAACACCCGTGTCTGACCCAGCGAGACATAATCGCCGATCACATTGGTGATCAGCGTCATGATCAGCACATTGCGCACGATCGGGCTCCAGGCGCCGTCAAACACCCGCTGAAACTCCGGCGCAAACAGCCAAGCAAACCCCATGATCAACACGAACGCCAAAGTGGACGCCGCCGCCGAGCGCCAGAGGCATTTGAAGGACACATGCCGGCGGCCAAACACCGCCTCAAAGGCTTGGTTGAAGGTTTCCGCCACACTGACGCGCACGCCGCCCTTGACCGGGATCAACCAGCGCCGCACGAGCGCTTTCAGGTGTTCGGGCAATTGCGCGTCAGCGGCCTGGAACAACACAAAGAACGCCGAGGCGAGCATCACGGCGCCGCCCAACAGGCCCCATCCCGACAAGATGCTGACCGCTGCGTCCTGGGCGCTGGGAACAAATTCATCGAGCGCCGCCAAACCGATCCAGGCCAGAACAGCGATCACGATCGCAAACCAGATGGACACGCCGCGCGATTTGCCGGGCTTGGCTGGCGTGGGCGCATCGGCATCGCCAGGGCGTGGTGCAGCGCCGTCAATCATCAGTTTGAGCCGGCGGTAGTTGTCCGCCTGCGTGTCGCCGGTCCAACCGACAAAGTTCTCAGCTGGAACCGTGCGTAAACCAAAGGGCGGGGCGACGCGATCCATGGCGATGGGGATCAGCTTGTCTTGGGAAAGCGCTTCATAGGCCGCTTCACGCACCCAATGATCTTTGCGCGCGTTTTGCGACCAAACCGTGAGCACCACATCGGCATCGGCGATGGATTGCTCTAGTGCTTCGGCGTTAGCCGCGCCGTCACGGGCCTCGCCGTCAGGCGTGGTGATCCAGTTCACCTTTGCACCGTCGGCTTGCAGAGCGTGTGTGAGCACGCCGACGCGCGCCGCGTCAGCCTCAGTTGATGTGACCAACACCGTGCTCATGACCGCGCCCCCTGTCAGTACCCCGCAGCGGGCGCAGTAAAGCCGACCAGCGCCAAAGCGGCAAGTGAGTGTGGGTTAAGGCGCGGCAAAACCAGCCAACAAAACCCCGTCCCCGCTGCGCGGGGCCTTGGTGACAACAGCGCATAAGATGGCCGTCAAGGCGTCAAAGCGAACAGGTAAAAGAGAAAAGGGTGACTGCGCCGTCCCTACGGGACGTTGCTGCATTTCGCCTATGGCAAAACGCTCCATCCAGCCGTGGCTCCCTAACAAGAGCGCCGATTTTTTCTGGCATAATTGATTGGGCAGCGGTAAGTGAGCGTGTCGTTCTGAATAAGGGGCTGTCATGAACGCGCAGAATGCAAACGCCAACTCGCCGGTGGACCGCAGCAATATCTTCGAAGTGACCGCATCGCTGCTGAATGTGCGCGCCATGCCAAAGACTGGCGAGATCATTACCCAACTGGAAGGGGGCCATTGGGTCGAAAAAATCGGTGATCCGGGTGTTGAAGGTTGGGTCTTGATCGAAACGACTGCGGGCAACGCCATTGTTCAAGGCTATGTGGCGACACAATACATTTTGGCAATAGACCCCAAGCCCGCCTTCAAGCTTCCATTATTTAAAGACTTAAGGAACGCGTATAAGAAGGTCGCAGAATTCATTACCGATTTTCAGGATCATTACGCACCCGAAGACCTGCCAGCCTTCAATGAAATTCTGACTAAGTACGATATTAATAAGAATACCAAGCGCCTGACACATTTTTTGGCCCAACTCGCCCATGAGTCCCAGCATTTTCGGCGAACCTCAGAGAATTTGAATTACTCCGCTGAAGGTCTTTGGCGTGTGTTCCGAAAATACTTTGACAGCCTGGAGCATGCTCAAACTTATGAGCGACAGCCTGAACGCATCGCCAATCGCGTCTATGCGGATCGCATAGGCAATGGAGACGAAGCATCAGGTGATGGCTGGCGATATCGTGGCCGAGGATTTATTCAACTGACCGGCAAGGACAACTATCGTGCAATCGGCGACCGTATTGGCGTCGATTTGGTCAACAATCCTGACATGGTGGCCGAAGATCATCGAGTCGCGTTGCTCGTCTCAGCTGACTATTGGGACAGTCGGGGCCTCAACAAATTCGCTGACCGCGATGATCTCGACACGATCACCAAGCGCATCAATGGCGGGTTTAATGGTCTGGAGGACCGGAGGCGTCTGCTGGCGCGGGCTCGATCGATTTGGGGTAAATGATCAAAACTGAATCAAGATCACTTGGTCAAATTTATCAAATCGCCAACTCATCAGAGGGCGCTTTGAATTCGGTTGTCGCCCGACATTGAGCTTTAAAGATCCTCGTCTTCCGCCG
>CAZWVH010000120.1:0-3679 GCA_964636945.1 uncultured Caulobacterales bacterium
CGGTTATTCGCCTCCCCAACACACCCTACCCGCCACGCGCTCGAGGGCGTATACTCGCGCCATGATCAGACTATTCGCCCTGCTGAGCCGGTTGGCGCCACTGAGCCTGGCCGCGCCAGCGCTCGCCGACACGCCCAAGATCGAGGCGGTGGAGTACGCGCATTTGGGCGCGGAGCAATGGCGGTTTGCGGTCACGGTGCGCCACGCCGATGAGGGCTGGGACCATTACGCCGATTTGTGGGTGGTGGAGACGCTGGAGGGCGAACGCCTGGGCGAACGCGTGCTGGCCCATCCGCATGTGGACGAGCAGCCCTTCACCCGTTCAACGCAGATCATGATCCCCCCGGAGATCACGCGGGTTCAAGTCATCGCCCGCGACAGCAAGCACGGCTTTGGCGCGCCGCTGATTGTGAACTTGCAGCGCGCCGAAACCGAGACCGACACTCAAGACTAGTTGGACACTTGCGCGAACTGGCGCTGTTCAGCGTCGTCATGCAACGCCGTGATCAACGGCATGTCGACCTTGGCCACGATTTGGTCCACCAAGTCGGCCTGGCAGTCCAAATAAACGCCATAGCGGATCCAAGGCCGATCCAAATAGGAGTGACAGGCGTCCTCGGCCTGACGCTCGATGGACTGATACACGGCTTGCGCGCCAGATTGCGTGGTCGCCGCGGATAGGTTGATTTCGAACATGACCGATTCCTGATCAGCCGACGCTGCACCAACCAAAGCGAAAGCCGCACCAGCGGCCGCGATTGCATATTTCATGGTTTCAAACCCTTCATCCCAGGAATGCCGAAGCTATAATGCTGCAATGCGACACTTTTATTGCGGCAGCGCAATATCCTGTGGACTGCGACACATTTCAACCAATCGACAAACCCAATCAGAGACTTACCGGTGAGCTTGGGGAGCGATGCCGGCGTCTCACTCCCCCTAACGCAGGCAGGGTCAAGCTCCGGCCAAATAAAAAATGGTGCAGTGCGAAAAAGCTTAAAAAAGCGCTTGCCCCGCGCCACTTACCACTATGGCCCGGGGGGCTGCGTCAAATGGCGGACGAGCGATGGGGAGTGGACAACGCGCCGTGCACTATATCGAAAACCTTGACGCTCATGTCGCTTCGCCCAACAAATCCAATCCATGACCATAAACTCGAACACAACCACCACCTCCCCCCTGATCGCTCCCATGCTGCAGACGGCCGACGCCGCGCTGGCGGCCGAGCACGGTCTGAATCAGGCTGAATACGATCTCATCGTCCAGCGGCTGAACCGCGCGCCAAACGTGGTGGAGCTCGGGATTTTCGGCGCCATGTGGTCGGAACACGCCAGCTATAAGTCCTCACGCCGGCATTTGAAAAAGCTGCCCACCACCGGACCGCTCGTCATTCACGGCCCGGGCGAGAATGCCGGCGTGGTGGATATCGGCGAAGGCCCGAACGGGGAAAAGCTAGCGGCCGTGTTTAAGATGGAAAGCCACAATCATCCTTCCTACATCGAACCCTATAACGGCGCGGCGACGGGCGTGGGCGGGATCTTGCGCGACGTGTTCACCATGGGCGCGCGGCCCGTTGCGCTGATGAATGCGCTGCGCTTTGGCGATCCGTCCCACCCCAAAACCAAGAGCCTGGTGGCCGGGGTGGTGTCGGGCATTGGCGGGTATGGCAATTGCGTCGGCGTGCCCACGGTTGGCGGCGAGACCAATTTTCATAAGGGCTATAACGGCAATATTCTGGTCAACGCCATGGCCGTGGGGATCGCGGATCAGGACAAGATCTTCCTCGCCAAAGGCGCGCAAGTGGGCCAGCCCATCGTCTATGTCGGCGCCAAAACCGGGCGCGACGGCATGAAGGGCACGATTATGGCCTCGGCCGGCTTTGACGAGGGCGTCGAGGCCGAACGCCCCACCGTGCAGGTGGGCGATCCGTTCAAGGAAAAGCTCCTCATCGAGGCGTGCCTGGAGTTGATGGCCACCGACGCCATCGCTGCGATCCAGGACATGGGCGCGGCGGGGCTGACCAGTTCGTCGGTGGAGATGGCGGACAAAGGCGGGGTTGGCGTTGAGCTCAATCTCGATCACGTGCCCCAACGCGAAACCAACATGACCGCCTATGAGATGATGCTGTCGGAAAGCCAGGAGCGCATGCTGATGATCCTCAAGCCCGGCCGGGAGGCCGAGGCTGAGGCGATCTTCGCAAAATGGGAGCTGGATTTCGCCGTGATCGGTCGCACGACGGACACCGGCCGCATGATCCTCACCCATCTCGGCGAGACGGTATGTGACATCCCCGTGGCGCCGCTGGCCGATGATGCGCCCAACTATGACCGGCCTTATGCGCAACCGAAAAAGCCGGCGGAGTTGAATCCGTCGATGATCAAAGAGCCCGAGGACTATGGCCAAGCGCTCCTCAAACTCATGGCCAGTCCCGACATTGCGTCCAAACGCTGGATTTGGGAGCAATATGACCGCCATGTGATGGGCGACACGGTAGATAGCTCACAGTCGGGCGGCAACGCCGCGATTGTGCGCATTCACGGCACAAAACGGGCGCTGGCCATCACCACCGATTGCACGCCGCGCTATTGTCTGGCCGATCCGTATGAAGGCGGCAAGCAGGCGGTAGCCGAAGCCTATCGAAACTTGTGCGCCGTGGGCGCCAAACCGCTGGCGATCACCGATTGTTTGAACTTCGGCAACCCCGAACGCGAAGAGATCATGGCCCAGTTTGTCGGCTGTATCGAAGGCATGGCCGAGGCCTGCCGCGCTTTGGATCTCCCCGTGGTCTCAGGCAATGTCAGCCTGTACAACGAGACCAATGGCGTGGCGATCCCGCCCACCCCGGCCGTCGGCGCCATTGGGTTGATTGAGGACATCACCAAGATCGGCCGCATTGGCGGGGCCAAGGAGGGCGATGTCCTGCTGCTCATCGGCGAGACGCGTGGGCATCTGGGTCAGTCCCTTTATTTGCGCGAAGTCTTGGGCATTGAGGGCATGGACGCAGGCGCCCCGCCGCCGGTGGACCTTGAAGCCGAGCGCCGTAATGGCGAGTTCGTCCGCAAACTGATCGCCGAAGGCCTAGTCAACGCGGTGCACGATGTGAGTGATGGCGGCATCATGGCGGCTATGATCGAGATGGCTCTGGCCGCCAATCTCGGCTTTGAGTTCGGGCATCAGGGAGAGGAAAGCGAGCCGTCGTTCCTCTTCGCTGAAGACCAGGCGCTTTATCTCATAGCCGCCGACGCCGAGTGGGAGAACGTAGAGCACATCAATGCTATGGCAGAAGCCGCCGGCCTCCTTCCGCTTTTGGGGCTTACCAACTTCGAAGCGGCGAGGATTTGTGGCGTCATGTCCAATGATGAGTTGGTGAACCTCCCTCTCACCACCCTGCGCGAAGCTTACGAAGGCTGGCTGCCGGAGTTGATGTCCCGCGCGTAGGGCGGGTCAAGGGCGAACCTGTTGGGCCGGACCCGCCATCCTGGCGACGATACTCTGGCGACGATATTCTGGCGACGATATTCGGCGGGTCCACGTCGCGCGGCGCCGTTTGACCCGCCCTACCCCGCATTGTTGGTGTACGCCACATATCCGGCGACCAACGCCACGGCGGCGAGCGAGGTCGGCAGAAAGATCTTCCAGCCCAACCGCATGAGCTGATCATAGCGATAGCGCGGCACAA
>CAZWVH010000121.1:0-3597 GCA_964636945.1 uncultured Caulobacterales bacterium
AGTCTGCGCGTGCAAGTTGGATGCGGCAAGGGTCAATCATCGCGCTCCAAACCGCTGCTCGCAAATAAGACCGGTCGCGCAGCGTCAATACTATGTGCACGCAACAGAGCCATTATAGACAAGGTAAGGCGAGTCGATGATGCGCGAAATTTTGCTGGCAAACCTTTCGCCCCACTGCTCAGCTGCGTCAGGCATGACCCGAGCAGCGAGGGCGATATCCTCATCGGTTGCTGGCTCGACGCCGTGATCAGCCCTGCGGGCAGTTTGGAGGCGACTTGCCAGCTTCGGCATGGTTGAATCGCATTTTCCGGGCGCCATTGTGAAGCGACCCGGCATCTCTTGCGGCGCAACCATGCAGGTTTCTCCGTGGCGCATATACACCTCATCAGGCCCGTAGAACCAATACTGGCCCATGTCGAACGCAGCCATGTATTCGGACACAACCCTTTCAGTTCGCCTGTCAATAACAGAGCGCGCGCCCCGATAACCGATTTCGAATTTGGGCGCAGAGATTGTGGCCTCGCCCTGGTCCGTTAGGATGATGGGGTGGCCCCGCTCGGAATAGCCGAGCAGTGCGATGGGTGCGACGTTGCCGCAGGGGCTCTCGCCGTGAAAGAGAGTAAGTTCAATTTCCGCCGCTGGCGCATCGCTTTTCTCAACCGTGGCGACGCCGGTCCGAATGCCGGTGAACCATGGATCGAGGTTAATAGGAAAATTTCCATTGCTGTTGACCGAACGCGCGCCCTCGCAGTCAGCAGCGACGCCTCCTTTGCAGACCGCAGGAAGGTCGTCAAAGTTCCACATCTCTGTGGTGAGGCACGCGGCGGAGCCTTGCGCCGCGTCGGAGGGGGCAAGCTCAGGGCATGCGGTGAGGGCGGTCATCCCTTGGCGTACCTGACCATTGGGCGCCGACCCGTCTTGCCCGCTGGCGCTAGCCGTCAGCATGGCTCCGGAAACGGCGATTAACTTCAGGTTCTGCCACATCGATCCGTACCCGCTAAGCCGTCTAAACGACCGACTAATCGTCTTCCCCTGCAACCCGAAACTACACCACATGCGAGAAATCCGAAGTTCAGTAAGAGCGCTGAACGGCCTGACGAGAGCGATGGCATCCTGGGCCGTGCGATATCCGCCAACACCGAGGGCGTTGGGTCGAAACTGCGGTGGCCGTGCAAAGCGCGATACTCGCGCCTCAGCCCACAATCTGACACGGATAGGTCGGTTGCTGATCTGAGAAGAAATCTCGCAGCATAAAGGTGTTGGGTCCGGTTGCGATCACCTCGAGCGTCACCTTATCTGAGTAATATCCGCCTTGGGGCAGGGCTTCGAGAAAGTTGTTCTCGCCCGACAACAGGTATCGGCCATAGGCAGTGTCGATATAACCTTGCCAATAGGTCGTGGTCAGGCCCGAACCCACCATGTCCTGGAACTGGCCCGTGGCCCTGTCCATCCATACTTGATAGTCGCCGTATATTTCGTATTGCACGTGGAGTTGGGCTGGCCCGCCCATCACGGTGCACATGGCGCGCACTTCCCCTGCGGCTTGCTGGCTACTGGCGGGAGATGCGGCCAGCGCGGCGGCGACCAGGGAGCAAACAATTGCATAACGATCCATCAGCGTCCTCTCCGGAGAAGTTGAACCCTATGGTATGATATACCGCAATGGCGCATAAAATGGGGACAGAATTTTAGCGGCATGGCCCAAGATTAGACCTCCGGGGAGGGCGATAATCCCGTGGAGCGCAGACGGGCGCTATCCGCCAAAACCGGGGGCGTGGCACGGATGCGGCGGATATCGGCCTGCGGACCACCGTGATTGCCCTCGGGGGCCAATGAGGGCCTCCATCCGCCCTACGGGCGATGATTTATGAATGAAGCCAAGGTTTGAGCGTGCTGAAGGGCCAGCATTCTGCATCCTCTACATAACCGTGTTTGACAGGGTTGAAATGAATGTAGTTGATAATTTCACCCAGCTCAGTCTCAGTTTGAATGTGATGTTCCCAATACCGGTCTTGCCAGATCGCGCGGCCGCGTCTTGGCGTGCTGTGTTGATCGTCATTCGCTGTGCATAGGGCGCGAGAAAACTCGGTTTTGATCAGCCGCCACCGCGTCGAAAAATCCTGATCGTCTTCAGGCAGCCGCCATACGCAATGAAGGTGATCAGGCAACACGACCGCCGCCAGCGTTTCGAACGGATATCCACGTTGCGCATAGCGCCATGCGCGCCGCAAGATGGCGATCTCATCGGTGAGCAAAGCGCTGCGTCGATCGCGCAGACACGCAGTGAAAAAGTACGTTCCTCCCTTGATGTAGCGCCGACGGTAGTTTGGCATGCACCAGAACATACTGGGAATAAAACTCAGTTGTCAACGTCTAAAAAACAACACATGGTTGTTGTTCGTGGGGCGGATGGGGCGCGGCGCCTTTGCTCGCACATAAGCGCCGTCACCAGCGGCGCGATATCCTGCTCAATTCTTAAACGCACCCTTCGGCCGTTACCTCAACGAGAAAATTTGTGCCGATAACGCGTTCAATGCCTCGTCTCTCCGCTGGAATGGCAAGCGCTGGGTTTGGGTGTTGAGGCAAGCTGTCGGCAAGTGCGGCGAGGTCTTCATTGCTTGCCCGTTCTGTTCCCGCATTGCCGCGGTATTTCCCTACGACGCCGCATTGTGCTGGCGCGTGCGTCAAGCGGCCCGGCTGGTTGGACGGTGCGGTTATGCAGATCGTCTGGCCGTTCTCAAGTTTCTTTTCCTCGTATACATTTAGATCGGGCGTGAAGGTCAAGGCGCCGTTGGCGGCCCATTGGTGTGAGCGAAAAACGTGCAGTACGTCATCGCCAGTCTCCATGTCATAGACGGAGCGCGATGCGGCCAGCGCGATACGTCGATCGATAAGTTCGAGTTCGCCCTCATTCGTGAGAATAATCGGGTTTCCGGCCTCCGAATTGCCGACATAGGCAATTGGGCCGCCACAGGCTTCATATGAATAGATCATCAAATCAAAGGTCTGAGGCTCACCGCCATTCAATCGCCCCTTTGTCGGGCTTATATAGCTGCTGCTGACATCGCGTGGAGCATCTTCGGGCCGAGGGGGATGCGTCGGATTTAGCTGCCCGGGTTGAGCGTATAGAGCTGTTTCGCATGAATCCATGTCAAAGGAGGCGCTCCGAATTGTTGGGGAGCAATAATCGTCCGCCCACAGAGAATAACAATATGGATCGCCCGCCTCCCCAGGCTGTTGCATATCGCTGGGACATTCGGCGAGCGCGGTGAGGGGGGGTGAGGTCGTGGCGTTGGCATCATCTTGTGCGGTCACGGCAGGTGAAACGAACAGAGCGGCCAGCGCTGCTATTATGGCACCGTACAGCTTTGTGATCATCTTTCGCTCCCGGTATCGCGCCGATGCGGCGGGTGGTGATTGGGAGCCAGGATAACACGGACGGGGCGGCCGTGCGTAAGGCTTTGTCGATGGCGCCAGGCGGATGGGGCGCGGCGCCTTTGCTCGCACATATGCGCGGTCACCAGCGGTGCGCTATCCGCCAAAACCGGGAGCGTGGCGCGGATACGGCGGAAATCGGCCTGCGGACCATCGTGATTG
>CAZWVH010000122.1:0-3553 GCA_964636945.1 uncultured Caulobacterales bacterium
GCGCTGGTCACAATCGCTCAAAGACGCCTTTGCTGACATGCGCACCATGACGATTGAAGCTGACGAGGGGCGTTCGCAGAGACATGGCGCGACATTATTGCCGCGCTCGCGACGGAAGCTTGCCGAACGTGCGTTCAAATAGATCAATAGCAGATGGATTCGCCGCGTCACAATTTTGCCAGCAAATCGGGTCCATAGCTATAACCGACTCTAAATGGGTCGATGCGATCCGGGGGGAGCCATGGCCAGATCTTTGCGGTATTGCGCAAGCGCTGCATTTTCAGCGGGGATGTTGGTAATCGCCGCTTGCAGTGGGGGTGGCGAATCCGGGCCTTCGCCCACACCATCGCCATCGCAAACGTCCACACCGACGCCCACGCCCACCGCGGTCTCGGGTGTTTTTGCAACAGAAGCCTCTACCGCGCGCTTTCTCAGCCAAGCCACCTTCGGCCCCACGCCCACCGATCTTGCGCAGCTAACCGGAACCGACGTGTCGGACTGGTTCATTGATCAGTTCAATGCGCCCGCCAGCTTGAACCTACCCTATGTGCTGGCGGAGTTAGCCAAGCCATCAGCGCGTGACGCCAATAATGCACTGACTTATCAGTCCAAACAAACGCCGGGATTTTCGTTTTGGATCAATGCGATTACGGCAGAGGATCAGTTGCGCCAACGCATGGCTTTCGCCCTGTCGCAGATCCTGGTGATCTCGCATGCCGAGGGCAACGCCCTGTTCGAGTTTCCTCAAGCGGTTGCCTATTACCAGGACATTTTGACCGAAAACGCCTTTGGCAATTACCGCGACCTGCTCGAAGCGGTGACCTATTCGCCTGCCATGGCGGAGTATCTGACCTTTCTGCAAAACCAAAAAGGCGATCCCAATACCGGACGCATGCCCGATGAAAACTACGCCCGCGAAATCATGCAGCTCTTCACAATTGGCTTGGTCGAGTTGGAGCCGAATGGTGATGTCATCACAGACGGCTTTGGCGATTCGGTGGAAACCTACACAAATGAAGACGTGACCGGATTGGCTAAGGTGTTTACGGGGCTTAGTCTGGATGGGCCGAGTTTTTTCTTTGGGCTTAATGTGATTAATTCAGACGCGTTTTATTCTCCGCTCAAGATTTTTCCAAATTTTCATTCAGACCAGCCCAAGGCGTTTTTGGGAACGACGATTGCGGCTGGCACAGACGCCGAGCAGAGCATCGACCAGGCGCTGGATACGCTGTTCAACCATCCCAACGTGGCCCCGTTCATCGGCCGCCAATTGATTCAGCGGTTTGTGACCAGCGATCCTGCTCCGGACTATATCGCACGCGTCGCAGCTGCGTTCGAGGCCGGATCGTATGTGCTGCCTGACGGTCGATCCGTGGGCGAGGGGGTGCGCGGGGACCTGAAAGCCACCATTGCTGCGGTTCTGCTCGATGACGCCGCGCGCGATGAGAACAGTCGAGAGGCCGACGAATTTGGCAAGGTGCGAGAACCGGTGATCCGTTTCATCAATTGGGCGCGCGCCTTCGACGCCGGGACCGTCACTCCAGAATATACCCAATTGTTATGGAACACGAGCCTGCCCAATCTGCTGGCCCAGCATCCGTATAAGTCGCCGTCGGTGTTTAACTTCTATCGTCCCGGCTATGTCGCGCCGGGGACACAAACCGGCGCGGCGGGGCTTACCATGCCAGAGCTGCAGCTGGTCAACGCCAATTCAGTGGCGGGCTATGCCAATTTCATGACGTATTTCATTTTCGGATTGGTGGCGCAATCAGGCGAGGGGCCATCGGTGACCAGTTTTGTTCCTGACTACGCTGATGAATTGGCGCTGGCTGGCGATCCAGAGGCGTTGGCTGATCATCTCGATTTGTTGCTGACTTTTGGTGCAATGTCGCCCGAAACCAAATCGACGATCATTGCGACCTTAGAGGCCATCCCGCTGACCAATCCAGGCGATCCCGACTACAATGGTCAGGCGATCCGCGTTGGCTTGGCGGTATTGATGGCCATGACCTCCCCCGATTATCTGGTTCAGCGATAGGAGCGCGCTCATGATCACCAATCGTCGTGCGTTTCTCCAAGGCGTGGGCGCGAGCGCGCTCAGCGCCTCCACACTGGCCAGTTTGGGAACGGCGCTATCGGGGTTTCAGGCTCACGCCGCTGATGTGTCGGGCTACAAAGCGCTGGTGTGCGTGTTCTTTCTCGGCGGGCTAGACACCCACGACACGCTGATCCCTTATGACCAAACGTCGTATGATCGTTATGCCGAAATCCGGGCTGCGCTCTTGGGCCAGTACCAGGCCATGCCTGGCGGGTCGACGCGCGCCCGAGATCGGCTCTTGGCGCTCAATCCGGATAACGTCGCCGATTTTGGCGGCAGGCAATTTGCGCTGACCGAGGAATTAGAGGGACTGCACGCCCTGTTTGAGAGCGGGAATGCGGCGATTGTGGGCAATGTCGGGCCCCTCATCGAGCCGCTGACGCGCGCAGAATGGGAGGCGGAAACCGCGCTGACGCCCAAACGATTGTTTTCTCACAACGATCAGCAATCCACGTGGATGTCGAGCGCGCCAGAAGGGGCAATGTATGGCTGGGGCGGCCGGTTCGCCGATGCCGTCCTCGCCGCAAACGCCAACGGCCAGACCGATTTCACCACCATCACCAGCTTGGGCAATGAACTGTTCCTGACTGGGGAGAACTCGCGGCCGTATCAAGTGGGCCTGCAGGGGGTGACCGAAGTTCAAGCGCTCAATTTCTTCGAGGCTGGCCGCAATACCGCCGAGGGCGAGGCGCTCTATCAGCTCGTGCGCGATCACTTTGAGGCTATGGCGTTTTCCAGTTCAAACTTAATTGAGCGCGACATCGCCAATTTTGCACGCAATGCGTTGGAAACCAATGAATTGTTCAACGATGCGTTGGCAAGCGCGCCGCCGCTGTCGGGATTGTTTCCCTCAAGCTTCCTTGGCCAACAGCTGCGCGCCGTGGCTGAAACCATCGCCATCCGTAATGTGTTGCTGATGAACCGTCAGGTGTTCTTCGTGGCGCTGGGCGGGTTCGACACCCATTCAAGACAGGCCACGGACCTTCCCGCGCTGCAGCGTGAGTTCAATGATGCGATCGTGTCTTTCCACGCGGTGATGGATCAGTTGGGGGTGGGCCAGGATGTGACATTGTTCACCGCTTCGGACTTTGGGCGCACATTGTTCATCAATGGCGATGGCACCGATCATGGCTGGGGGTCGCACCACTTCGTTATCGGGCGGGCGGTGCAGGGCCGGCGGATTTATGGCGATGTGCCGGTGGCGGATTTCAATCATGATCAAGACGCGGGCGGAGGACGCCTGATCCCAACGGTTTCCGTGGAGCAGTTTGCAGAGCCTTTGGGGCGGTGGTTCGGATTGAGCGATGCGGAGATCAACATCGCCTTACCCAACCTGTCCAATTTTGGCGCGCCGTCATTGGCGTTTGTTTAGGGCGAACGTGGTTGGCACTGTCTGTCTCAATCGTGCCAGCCCGACTCGGGGATCATCAAGGCATTGCCAATGGGGCTGCCCGG
>CAZWVH010000123.1:0-3468 GCA_964636945.1 uncultured Caulobacterales bacterium
GCGCGTGAATGATCTATAGTGGGATCCTTCGTGAAAGAGGATCGTCGCCATGTCAGCTGTTCCCGTGAACACCTCTCCCGCTGCGCCATCGGACGATGCGCGCGCGCCCAGCTCTCTCGATCAATCATGCGCGGACTATTATCGCATGGCCGAGGCGTTGGCGTTTTTGGGCGAGCGCTGGCGAGACCGACCCGATTACACGGCCGCCGCTGCGCATGTGGGTCTGTCGCCGCACCATTTTCATCGGATCTTCTCGCGCTGGGCCGGGGTGAGCCCCAAGCGCTATGTCGATGCGCTGGCCCACGCCGATGCGCGTTTGGCGCTGGAGGACGGCGCCAGCGTGGAGGAGGCGGCATGGGATGCAGGCTATTCCGGCCCCTCGCGGTTACACGACGCGTTTATCGCCCATGAAGCGGTGACCCCGGGCGAGGCGCGGCGTAAGGGCGAAGGCCTGACGTTTGTCTGGGGCGCAGCGCCGACCCCGTTTGGACCCGGGGTGTTTATGTGGACCGATCGCGGGCTGTCGGCGCTGGCGTTTGCTGACAGCGACGACGCCGCGGACATCGATCTGGCGCGGGCTGATCTGCATGCCCGGTTTCCCGCAGCCCAATTTGACCGCGACGACGCACTGGCGCGTGACTGGGCGCAGTCCATTTTCATTGATGGCGGCCCCATTCCCTTAGCGCTTTACGGCACTGAATGGCGGCTGAAGGTGTGGCGTGCTCTGATTCGCATTCCACCGGGCAGGACGACCAGCTATCGCGCCATTGCTGAACAGGTGTGCACCGCGCGCGCCAGCCGGGCAGTGGGCGCGGCGGTGGGCGCCAATCCGGTGTCCTGGCTGATCCCGTGTCACCGCGTGCTGGCCAGCGATGGCCGGTTGACCGGCTATCATTGGGGCGTGGCCCGCAAGCGCGCCATGCTTGCTTTTGAGGCCGCGCGCGCCGAAATATGAGCCATGTCGACTCTCATGGTGATTTTGCTATTTGTGGGCGCGTTTACGATCCAGGCCGTTATCCTGGCCGCGCGCTGGCGCAATGTAACTCAAGACGCGCGCGATGAATGGCGCACCCGTTCTGCGCGCGGAGACCAAGTTTTGGAAGGCGTCACGCAGGAGCAATTCATTGACGTCTATCGCCGCTGTCATGGACCGCGCGGACAATTGTACATCATTGGCGCGATTGTGGCGGCGGCCGTGGCCACGCCTGTGATCTTTACCGTGTTGCCGCCTGCATTGGCCGTGCTGACCCAAGGCGCTGACACGGTGGTGCAACACGCTGGCACTCGATATCAATTTGAGGTGGAGGGCGATCTGGTGTTCCGCTTCACCCTGTTTCTCGCCATGCCGCTGGCCTGGGCGGCGATCGGATTTGTGTTCGCCTATCTCTATCACAAACGCCGGCCGAACCGGTTTTCTTACGCGCTGCAACGGGTGAAGGCCGGGCTCGAGCCTTGATCAGCTCTGGTGTTCATCCCCGTCCCGCACCGTGCGAAAGCCAATGTGCGAGGTCGCCATCATCGCGTCCTGCGACTGGCGGGCTGACGGCCGGTAACGCTGGCAGAAATTGCGCGCACACAAGAATGATCCACCCTTGATCACTTGTACCGGCGCGCCGGGATTGGCGGGATCATAGCCGGTGGGCGCGGACTGGGCCTGGGGTCCGGGCGCGTGGGTGGGATAATATACGCTTGTGGTCAGCTCCCACACATTGCCGACAATATCATAGAGCCCCGACTTACTGGGCGGGAAACAGCCCACGGGCGCTGCGCCCTGATAGCCGTCATCGCCGGTGTCTTTGTAAGGGAATAGACCTTGCCAATGATTGGCGTCTGGCGGAGTTTGCGCTGAGGCTGGCGCCGGTGTTCCAAACTTGGCGGCGCGCTCCCACTCCACTTCGGTGGGGATGCGCCGGCCAGCCCAAGCGGCGTACGCCTTGGCGTCTTCAATAGTCACTTGGACAACTGGGTAGTTGTCTTTGCCCTCGATCGAACTGTCTGGTCCAAGCGGATGGCGCCAATTGGCCCCTGGCGTGAATTTCCACCACGACAGGTTTGCCACCGGATTTGCGCTGGTGGGCGGAGTGAAGACAATGGAGCCAGGCTGATAAAAATCATCCGGAAAGCCGGGCATGGCGTCACGGTCGAAACCGCGCTCGGCAGCCGTGACATAGCCTGTCGCTTCAACGAACTCAGCAAATTCGGCGTTGGTGACTTCGGTGGCGTCGATCCAAAATGCCGCGACCTCGACCTCGCGCGTTGGGCGTTCTTCGGGATATTGGGCGTCATTGCCCAGCGTGAAGGCGCCGGCGTCGATGAAGACTTCTTCGGGCGCGTCGGTAGGAAGGCAAGCGTTTACGGAGCCAGGCTGCTGCGTGTCTGAACCGCACGCTGCGCACAATGCCGCCGCGCTTAACGAAAGCCGGCTGAACACGGCCGTAGTGCGAGCGCCCATGTCGATCGTCCTCATTTGCTAGTCCGGGCACATTCTTGCAAGTGCGATACCATTTTGCAGGCATGGCAGACGACAGCCGCGCACAGCATGTGTGCGTGTCCCGTGTGGCGAGTTACAAACCAACCACATCTTCCATTGTGTACAAGCCGGGATCGCGGCCGCGCGCCGCCCAACGGGCTGCGATCAATGCGCCTTTAGCGAAGATAGAGCGGTCATAGGCCTGATGGCCGATGGTGATCGTCGAATCCGAACCCGCAAAATACACTTCGTGGTGTCCCACGACTCCGCCGCCGCGAAGGCTAGCAATGCCGATATCGCCGCTGCGCCGGTTTTCTCGCGGTCCGCTGCCCCGTCCCTTGACAGCTCGCTCATCAAAGTCAATGCCGCGCGCTTCCGCCGCAGCCCGGCCGAGCATGAGTGCTGTGCCGGACGGCGCATCAGACTTTGCGCGATGGTGGATTTCAAGGATTTCAATGTCCCAATCATCCCCGAGCGCGGCTGCGGCGCGGCGCACAAGGCCATTCACCACGGTGACTCCAACCGAAAAGTTCGCCGCATAAACCACTGGAATATGCTCTGACGCGGCCTGCAAGGCGGCAAAGTCCTCATCGTCAAACCCGGTCGCCCCGACAATGATGGCTGGCCCGCCCTTCGCTGCGAGCGCCCGGGCGTGATCAGCCGCCGCCTCGGATGTGGACACATCAATCAGTACGTCGGCGTCCTGGACCGCGTCTTCCAGTTTATCGGTGGCCAACACGCCCAAGTCCTGTGATCGGGCGAAGGCGCCCAAATCCATACCGGCGGCGGCCGAACCTGGACGGGTCAGCCCCCCGACCAAGGAGAGGTCCTTGGCCTGCGAAGCGGCGGCGAGGATCGCACCGCCAAGGCGGCCGGCGGGGCCGGCGACGGCGATGCGAACAGTTTTGGCGTCAACGGTCATGGCGGCTCTCCCTAGCGCCGAACGCAAACCAGCGGCGGCGCGTCATCGCGATCAAGGTATACGTCCAACTCTGGCT
>CAZWVH010000124.1:0-3439 GCA_964636945.1 uncultured Caulobacterales bacterium
CGGTGAGATACGTATTGAGGTCTGGCGCCCCGCCGCGTGGCGCGCGCATTTCCGCGTTGGTGTTGACGCGCACATCGCTGGCGCGTTCAGTTTCGGCCTTGACCTCGGTCGTCGGCGCCGTTGCGGCGGATTCCGCCGTGAGGGTGACCGGCGCTGTGGTTGCGCAGCCAACCGCGACCCACGCCATGGCTGAGGCGATGAAAACGTGACGCATGAGCATTCTCCCCGGTCTGATGGGGACAATGTGCCGCGTGGCGGGGGATAAAGTAAACCGCGGTTCAAGCACCGCGGGCGATAACGGACTAGCCGGAAATGGATGTGAAACTCGCAACAAGTAGGACATTGAGCACCATCATTCCGGCGCCAATGACCATGAAAATTTGCGCAGCATGATCAACCATACGTTCATAGCGACCAAAGAACCGCGCAGGTTCAACAAACTCGGGTCTCATTAAACTTCCTCCGGTTATTCTAGACCGAGATGAAGCGACGCATTGTAGATTTAGTTACCTTCGTAACCGCGTCGTTAACATGAATAGAAACGAATGAATTATAAAAAGCAAGTATAATATTCACGGAAATTGGAATGAATTTCGTATCGATTAGAGAATAGGGAAGTTTAATGTCCCATCGTGAAACAAAATCGTACTTTCACTGCGGGTGCGGGTCTTTACAATTGGTTAACGATCTGAATGATTGAGGATTTCCACCAATGCTGGAGCTGACCATAAATCTTGCCGCAGCAGTATTGCTGGTAACACTGACTACGGCGGTTCATGCCATTGGGCTCTACCGGCTGTATTATGTCTATGAGCAGATCATGCTGCGCTTTCCTGGTCGTGCGCGACATAGACGAGAACTGGCAGTGATCATCGCCGTCGTGCTTGGCTTGTTTGCATTGCATACTGCAGAGATTTGGCTGTATGCGATTTTTTATCGCCTGGTCGGCGCACTGATCACTTTCGAAGAGGCGCTTTATTTCTCAACCTCAACGTTCACAACGGTGGGTTTTGGGGATATTGTGCTTGATCCCTCTTGGCGGTTATTGTCAGCAATCGAAAGCGCGAATGGTTTTCTCTTGATTGGATGGTCTACGGCCTTCTTGGTCAGCATTACGGGCCGGCTCACTCGTGATGAGGAGAGGTTGATCAAACACAAGCAGCGCAAGTAATCGGGGCGGGTGGGCAGCATTGCTCTCGATCCGTATTCACCCTTAAATTGACCGCGTCCGGGCGTTCGCCCCATCCATCGTGTCTGAGACTTGTCCAGGATTGATCATGTTTTCAAAGGTGCTCATCGCCAATCGCGGCGAAATCGCAGTGCGGATCATGCGCACATGCCAGCGTTTGGGAATCGCGACGGCGATAGTCTATTCCGATGCGGACGCCGACAGCATGGCGGTGGAGATGGCGGACGAAGCGATCCGCATTGGCCCAGCGGCTGCGCGTGATAGTTATTTGTTGATTGATAAGGTGGTGGCGGCGGCCAAGTCGGTGGGCGCTGATGCGATCCATCCTGGCTTCGGGTTTCTCTCCGAAAACGCGAAATTCGCTGAGGCTTTGGCCAAGGCGTCCATCACGTTCGTGGGCCCAAACGCCAACGCCATCAATGCCATGGGCGACAAAATCCGCTCCAAGAAACTGGCCCAGGAGGCCGGCGTCAACATCGTGCCGGGCCATGTGGGCGAGATTGATGACGCCGACACGGCCGCGCGTATTGGCGGGGACATCGGGTATCCGGTGATGATCAAGGCGTCGGCCGGCGGCGGCGGGAAGGGCATGCGCATCGCCTGGAACGACAAGGAATTGCGCGAGGGTTTTTCTGCAGCCCGCAATGAAGCGCGCGGCGCATTTGGCGATGAGCGAGTCTTCATCGAAAAATTCATTGAACGCCCGCGCCACATCGAAATCCAGGTCATGGGCGACAAACACGGCAATGTGATCCATCTGGGCGAGCGTGAATGCTCCATTCAGCGGCGCAATCAAAAGGTGATTGAGGAGGCCCCGAGTCCTTATCTGATCGCCAAAACGCGCCGGCTGATGACCCAACAAGCCGTGGCGCTATCCCAGGCCGTGGATTATGACTCAGCGGGTACGGTGGAGTTCATCGCCGACCAAAATCAGAACTTTTTCTTCCTCGAAATGAACACGCGTCTCCAAGTGGAACACCCCGTGACCGAGTGCGTTACCGGCGTGGATTTGGTGGAGCTGATGTTGCGTGTGGCCGCTGGTGAGCGATTGCCCGTCAGCCAAGACAAAATCCAGACCAAGGGCTGGGCCATGGAGGCGCGGATCTATGCCGAGGACCCGGTGCGCGGGTTTGTGCCGTCCATTGGCAGGCTGAAGCGCTGGCGCCCGCCCGCCATTGATGATCGTGCGCAGAACAAAGCGGCCTATTTGCGCCTGGACACTGGCGTTCGCGAGGGCGATGAGGTCACCCCCCATTATGATCCCATGCTGGCAAAGCTGGTCAGCTACGGGCCCGACCGGGCAAGTGCGGTGGACGGCTTGGCTGGTGCGCTCGATCGTTTTGAGATTGCCGGGCCGACCACAAATGTGGACTTTCTGTCTCAAATCTTACGCATTGAAGAGTTCCGCAAAGGCGACTTGCACACCGGTTTTATCGCCGAATATGGCTTGGAAGGCCCCCAGGACGCAGACGTCAGCGAGGATATCAAGGCCCTGTGCGCCGTGGTCGGGGCTTACATTTCTGCGCGGGAGGAACGCCGATCCGTCATCACCCACATTCCCGACGCCGCTTATACCCGTGACTGGCTGACCATCGTGAATGGTGAACCAGCCCCGGTGTGGCTCGACCTCACCCAGGATGGCGCGCGAGTGCGGCTTGGCGCAAAGCGGGAACAAACCTTCAAGACCGACTGGCGTCCCGGTCGAACGGTGCTCGAGGCTGAGCTTGACGGCCGCTCTGTTGCCTTACGGGTGGCGCGAACGAATGCAGGGCTCGATCTGACCGTGCATGGCCGCCATGTCCATGTAATCGCCACCACGCCCAAGCGCGCTGAGCTCCGCCTGAAAATGCCAGAACGCGAGGATACACTGGGCGCGTTGCAAGTGCTCAGCCCGATGCCCGGTTTGGTCACGGGGCTTACCGTGAAAGCCGGTCAAGAGGTTAAGGTGGGTGAGCCGCTGGCCATTATTGAGGCCATGAAGATGGAGAATATTATCCGCGCTGAACGGGCTGGCGTTATGGCGGAAGTCGCCATTGTTCCGGGCGACAGTGTCGCGGCTGATCAGGTTTTGATGACGTTCGCGGACGATCGACCGGCGGAATAGGCCGGCGGAGGGATTGTGTCGGGTGCGGGCTCTGCATGCAATGGCCCGAACCGCGCTGCGACAGCAGACGACAACACCGCGTCGAATTGGGAAAGACCGACATCCAGGCCCAAATCGGCGAGCGATGTCACGCCATACCGCTGATC
>CAZWVH010000125.1:0-2961 GCA_964636945.1 uncultured Caulobacterales bacterium
ACATGCGTATTATCCAGGCCGTTCGCGGCGCATTGTTGATGGACTTTGTCGGCGCATTCTTTTTGGGCATGCGCTATTTCTTCAAGCGCAAGGCGACGCTGCATTATCCCTCGGAAAAAGGGCCGTTAAGCCCGCGATTTCGCGGCGAACATGCGCTGCGCCGTTATCCCAATGGCGAGGAGCGCTGCATTGCCTGCAAGCTGTGTGAGGCGATTTGCCCCGCCCAAGCCATCACCATCGAGGCTGAACCGCGCGCGGACGGCTCGCGGCGCACAACGCGCTACGACATCGACATGGTGAAATGCATTTATTGCGGATTTTGCGAGGAGGCCTGCCCGGTGGACGCCATTGTGGAAGGGCCCAACTTCGAGTTCGCCGTGGAGACCCGCGAAGAGCTGTACTATGACAAGCAAAAGCTCATGGACAATGGGGATCGCTGGGAGCGTGAAATCGCTCACAATCTCGAACTCGATGCGCCGTATCGCTGAGCTCTACGCAGCTTTGCACAGGCGCCGCATTGCGCACCGCAACCGACGCGGCTAAAACCCGCGGTGAAGTGGGGAGTGCGGCGCATTTCTCAGTCGCGTTCATTGATCCGTAATCGGCCGATTACATCCTGTGCGCGTTGTTTCTGACGCGAGCTTGACCACACATGAGGGGGCGCATGGCGCTGTCGACCATCGCATTTTACGTCTTGGCGTTTGTGGCTGTGACCTCCGCGTTTTTCGTGGTGGCCGCGCGCAATCCGGTGCGTTCGGTCATGTGGCTGATCCTGACGTTTTTCACCACTGCTGGACTGTTTATTCTGATTGGCGCTGAGTTCCTCGCCATGCTGCTGGTGGTGGTCTATGTGGGCGCCGTGGCGGTCCTCTTCCTGTTCGTGGTGATGATGCTCGACGTGGATTTCGTCTCGCTCAAACAGGGGTTTCTGTCCTATCTGCCCGTGGGTGCGCTGGTGGCGCTGGCGCTGCTGGCTGAGATGATTCTGGTGGCGGTCTCGTGGGGCAGCGCTCAAGCCGCCCGCGGTGAGGCGGGCCAAAGCTTTGGCGAAGCCACCGAGGTGAATGCGCAGCGCATCGGCGATGTGATGTACACCGATTACGCGTTCTTCTTCCAATTGGCGGGGATCATTCTATTGGTCTCAATGATTGGCGCGATCGTGTTGACCTTGCGCCACCGTCCCGGGGTCAAGCGTCAGAACATTGCTGAGCAGGTGGGCCGGACCCGCAAGGACGCCGTGGACATGGTCGACATCAAGCCAGGCAAGGGGATTTGAACATGGCCGATGGTCCCACTCTGTCCATGTATCTGACGCTGGGCGCGATTTTGTTCACCATTGGCGTGTTCGGCATTTTCGTGAACCGCAAGAATGTGATCATCATCTTGATGTCCATTGAGCTGATCTTGTTGGCGGTCAACGTCAATTTGGTCGCGTTCTCCGTGTTTCTGGGTGATGTGGCCGGCCAGGTGTTTGCCATGTTCGTGCTCACGGTGGCCGCCGCCGAAGCGGCGATCGGGCTGGCGATTCTGGTGACCTATTTCCGCAACCGCGGCGACATCGCGGTGGACAGCATTAATTTGATGAAGGGCTGACTCGCTCATGTACACAGCCATCGTCGCCCTGCCGCTCATCGCATTTGTCATTGCGGGCTTGTTTCGCAAAGCCATAGGCGCGCGCGCCGCCATATTTGTAACCACTGGATCAGTGTGCATTGCGGCGGTGTTGTCGATTGTCGCCTTTCTCAATGTCGCGTTAGGTCACCAGACAGTGGACACCATCGTGCTGTTCCGCTGGATCGACATTGGCGCGTTCGAGGCGCAATGGGCGATCCGGGTTGACACGTTGACCGCAGTCATGCTGGTGGTGGTCACAGGCGTTTCCGCGCTCGTGCACATATATTCCATCGGCTATATGGAGCACGATCCGGATAAGGCGCGGTTCTTCAGTTATCTGTCCCTGTTTACGTTCGCAATGCTGATGCTGGTGACCGCCGATAATCTGGTGCAGCTGTTCTTCGGCTGGGAAGGCGTGGGTCTGGCCAGTTACCTCCTGATTGGATTTTGGTACCGTAAACCCAGCGCCAATTCAGCGGCAATCAAAGCATTTGTCGTGAATAGGGTGGGCGATTTTGGCTTTGCGCTCGGCATCATCGCCACCTTCGTTACTTTTGGCACAATTGAGTTTGACGCCATCTTTGACGCCATAGCCGCCAATGACTTTGGCGTGGCGGGCATGACGCCGCTGATCCCGTTCGCTGATGGGGCCAACCCATTGAACGCATCGTTGCAATTTCTCGGTTACCAAATCCCAGCCCTCGAGCTGATTGCGGTGCTGTTGTTCATCGGCGCCATGGGCAAGTCGGCGCAATTTTTTCTCCATGTCTGGCTGCCCGACGCCATGGAGGGGCCAACGCCTGTGTCCGCTTTGATCCACGCCGCCACCATGGTGACGGCAGGCGTGTTCCTCGTGTGTCGGGCCTGGCCGATCTATGATCACGCGCCAATCGCAGCGGGAATCGTGACCGTCATTGGCGCAGTGACTGCGCTCTACGCCGCAACGGTGGGTGTGGCTCAGAACGACATTAAGCGCGTGGTCGCGTATTCAACCTGTTCTCAGTTGGGATACATGTTTTTCGCCGCCGGCGTGGGCGCCTACCACGCGGCCATGTTTCACTTGTTCACCCACGCCTTCTTTAAAGCGTTGCTGTTCTTAGGTTCAGGCGCGGTGATCCACGGCCTGCATGATGAACAAGACATGCGCAATATGGGTGGCGTGGCTGAAAAGATGCGCTTCACATGGTTGATGATGATCATTGGCACGCTGGCGCTCACCGGTGTGGGCATTCCAGGAACGCCCTTCGGCTTTGCAGGCTTCTTCTCCAAAGATCGGGTGATCGAAGACGCGTTCTTGGTGGGCAGCCAAGTGGGCATGTTTGCGTTTTGGATGGGGATCATCGCCGC
>CAZWVH010000126.1:0-2904 GCA_964636945.1 uncultured Caulobacterales bacterium
CGGTGGGCGCGCTGACCTCCAAGCCTTACGCCTACAACGCCCGGCCGTGGGAGTTGGAGCCCACCGAGACGATTGATGTCATGGATGCCGTGGGTTCAAATATCCGCGCTGATGCGCGCGGGCCCACGGTTCTGCGTATCATGCCGCGCGTGCACGACGATGTGAACGAGGAGTGGATCTCCGACAAATCCCGGTTTCATTGGGATGGTTTGATGCGCCAGCGCCTCGACAAACCCTATGTGCGCAAAGAGGGTCGGTTGCAGCCCGTCAGTTGGGATGAAGCGCTGAATGTGGTGGTGGGGCGCCTGCGCGGCGAACCGAGTAAAATCGCCGCCGTCGTTGGCGATCTGTGCGATGCCGAAAGCATGAAGGCGCTGATGGATTTAATGCGCGCGCTCAACGTTGATAGCCTTGACTGCCGCCAGGACGGGTCTCCCTTAGGCGTGACAGGCGGCGGTCCGCGCGAAGGACATTTGTTCAACACAACGATTGCCGGTATTGAAGAGGCTGAAGAGGTTCTCCTGATCGGCGCCAATCCTCGCCTGGAAGCCCCGATCATCAACGCCCGCATTCGTCAGGCCTGGCTGCACAATGATGCGCGCATCAGCGTCGTCGGCGAACAGGCGGATCTCACCTACGATTATGACTATCTCGGAGCCGGACCGCGAACGTTGGACAGCCTTGATCCGGCGTTTGTCGAACGATTGACGTCCGCTCACCGGGCCATGCTGATCCTGGGTCAAGGCGCGCTCGCCCGCTCGGATGGCGCTGCAATTTTGCGCATGGCGGCCGAACTTGCCCGTCACACCGGGATGCTGATCGAGCCCAATGACGAAGCCCCGCGCGGCTGGAACGGCTTTAACGTGCTCCACACGGCCGCCGCGCGCGTTGCTGGTTTGGACATGGGCTTCTTACCCGGGCGCAATGGACGCGCGACCCAGGCAATTTTGGATGACGCCGCCAATGGCGCGTTGGATACGGTGTTTTTGCTTGGCGCCGACGAGCTCAATGTCGAGGCGCTGAGGGATACTTTCGTCATTTACCAAGGCAGCCACGGGGATCGCGGCGCGCATGTGGCGGACGTGGTTCTGCCTGGCGCAGCCTACACCGAAAAGCCGGGGACATATGTCAATACCGAGGGCCGCGTGCAATTGGCGCCGCGGGTGGTGTTCCCAAAAGGCGATGCGCGCGAAGATTGGAAGGTGTTCCGCGAACTGTCTGGCCGATTGGGTCAGCCCTTGCCCTATGACGACATCCACGCTTTACGCGCCAAATTGGTCGCCGACCATCCCAGCTTCGGCGCGGTGGACTACGCCCCGGGCGGAGCCAGCGCGGGCGCAATTGACATGGGCAAAATCGGCGCGCCGGGTACAGTGACCGACGAGCCGTTTCGTTCACCGATTGGGGACTTCTATTTCACCAATCCGATCGCCCGGGCGAGCCAGGTCATGGCGGAAACCTCTCAGGCGGTGCGGGCGGCGCGCGGACAATTGGAGGCGGCGGAGTAAACCGTCGGTTGATCAACCGCTGTTACGGAGAGCGCCATGAAACAGTATGCGAGTGCACTGGCCGGCATCGCCATTGGAGTTGGTGTTGGAGCGTCCGTTGGCGCGGCAAGCGAGGATATGTCCGTTGGTATCGCTTTGGGGACGGGGTTGGCGCTTGTTTTTGCGGCCGCCTTTTGGAAAAACGCCAACCGACACGTCGCCGTCGATGTGAGTGTCAAACCGCAGGACGCTGAAGGAACCGATAAACGCGACGATCAAGATGGGGACGATAAGGGGGCGTGACGCTCACACCCGTGAGCGCTGGCGCGCCGCATTTCCATTTGCTCCGGTTCGCGCTAGCACACCACGCAGCATCGATCCAAAGCGCAATCGGCGCGCGGTTGCGATAGGGGACAGACATGTGGACAGCAATTTTTTCTCCTGACGATCCGGGCGCAGGCTTTTGGTGGGCGGATACGCTGACCACCATCATCTTGTTTCTGGGTGTGCTGGCGTTGTCGGTAGCGTTCATTGTCTTGTTGGACCGCAAGATCTGGGCGGCGGTGCAGCTGCGCAAAGGCCCCAATGTGGTGGGCGCCTTCGGCTCGCTGCAGACCTTTGCTGATGCGATCAAATACTTCTTTAAGGAAATCGTCGTGCCCGCCGGGGCTGACCGGCCTCTGTTCTTGCTGGCCCCGCTCTTGACCATCACTCTGGCGTTTGTCGGTTGGGCGGTGGTGCCGGTGGCGCCAGGCTGGGTGATCTCCGACATCAATGTGGGGATCCTTTATATTTTCGCGATTTCCTCGCTCGGCGTTTACGGCGTGATTGTGGGCGGCTGGGCGTCAAACTCCAAATACCCCTTTCTCGGCGCGCTTCGATCAGCGGCCCAGATGGTGTCTTATGAGGTCTCCATCGGGTTTGTGATCGTCACGGTTTTGGTGCTGGTCGGGTCGATGAATCTGACCGCCATCATCGAAAATCAGGCCGGCGGGATCGGCAATTGGCACGCCTTCGCCTGGCCGACCATCTTTGTGATGTTTCCCATGTTCGTGATCTTTTTCATCTCCGCCCTGGCCGAGACCAACCGCCCGCCCTTCGACTTGCCCGAGGCTGAATCCGAGCTCGTGGCGGGATATCAAGTGGAATACTCCTCAACGCCCTTTCTGCTCTATTTCTTCGGCGAGTATCTCAACATCATGCTGATGTGCGCGCTGCTGACCGTTTTGTTTTTCGGTGGCTGGTACGCGCCGCTGCCGCCCGAATGGGATATCACGCCAGGCTTCACCATCATCCCGCCCGTGTTGTGGTTTGTCGGCAAGCTTTTGTTCTTCTTCTTCATGTTTGCCATGGTGAAGGCGATTGTGCCGCGCTATCGCTATGATCAGCTCATGCGGTTGGGCTGGAAGATCTTTCT
>CAZWVH010000127.1:0-2853 GCA_964636945.1 uncultured Caulobacterales bacterium
CGGCGGGCATGGCTTGGGCGAGGGACCGCGGAACCCTCATTGCGCTTTTCCGCTTCAATCCAGTGACTTTCAATGCAAGCCGTCGCAGCGCTGAGATTTCGCAATGGCGAACTGATCGACAAGCGCAGTGCGTATGCTACCACTATGCACGCTGTGGATATTGTTTGCATGGGGATGGGGCATGGCGGATGCGGGATCGCAGACTGATGACGACAATGGCAGGCCGAATGGCGAGACAGCTGGCCGCCAGCGCAACTGGCGCGAGAACTTCAAACGCGACGTATTTGGGGATCCCAAGATCGGTCTGGTCGCCGGCTGGGTGATTCTCGGATTGATCGCATTGATCTCGTGGCTCGCTTATCTTTATGCACCAAACGCCGTCAAACCGGACGCGTGCACAATTGTAGATGGTCAGTGTGCGGGCCCGAGTGACGCGAGGATACCAGTGCACTGGGGCTTCATCACCATTGGCGGCGTATCCTTTCTGGCGTTTTTGATGGGATGGGAGCCGATTGTTCGACGTGAATGGCCGAAAGCCCGCATTCTGTTTGCCGTTGTGGTTTTGGTGGGTACCGGCGCGCTAACCGGCTGGGGTGTTTGGGGCGTTGTACGCAATTGGTTCACCCAACTTAATGCACCCAATTGGCTGAACGGCCCATGGTTTTGGAGTATCCTCGCGGTCTTCGCGGCGTTAGCCGCCCCAGTTTTGCTCATTTGGGCTTATTCTAGGTTATCGCGCACGGTTGGGCGTTTGGCGCAGGCCTATTCAAATGCGCCTTCATGGGCGCAGGGCTTAATGGGAGCCCCACTGCTCTGGCCATCCTGGCTTTTGAGCGTTGTCGATTGGTTTTTTGTACGTGTCATCGGTTGGTTGGCAGGAACGACCATTACAAACATTTGGCTGCGATATGCGGTTTTAATCTTCTGGTTGTCCGCCGCGTTTGCATTGGCGTTCCCCGACTGGCCGCTAGGACCGATTGGCGTCGTCCTGGGCTGCATGGTGATCTTTGCGGTGGTGCGGCGTTGGCTTTGGGTTGAAGAGGACCGGGTTCAGTTCATCGTGCGGCGGGGCAAGCAGCTCAAAGACGTTCAGCGGATCGGTTTTGGTCAGGATCTCCGTGACGAAGCCCTCAGCGTCATGGTTGCGCTATTTATCTTTATTCCATTGGGCCTTCGCCAAGCACATTTGCAATTAGATTGGTTTGAGTTTAACGACCCTGGCGTACCCAGTCTGTTGCATTGGATAGGATTCTTTGGCGCTGAACTGGCCAAGGCCGTACCGCTTGTGGACTGGTCGGAAGTATTTGGCGTCATCAACGGCTCTCCACTCGAACCCAAAGAAGGTGTGCCCGAAGGCGCCGTTGCAGTCTTTATTCTCCGTGCGACTTTGGATGTCCTATTGATCGCCTCGGTGCTTCAAGCGTTTCAGATCGCCTCACAGCTCAGCGAACAATCTCGGGCCTTTCGCTCTGGGGCGCTGGATATCCTGGATCCGTTTGAAGAGCGACGCATTTTTGATCGCTATGGCAAACAGAGCCCGTTTTACGTTTTTGCCCCGTCAACCGATGCGCCCCACGTACAAGACCTCAATCCCAAACCCGGCGATCGCAATAAAACGCGATACTCGCATGAGCGTTTGGTGGCGATTTCTGCAGCCAGCGATGCGGCCCAAGACGCCATCATTCGCGATCGAGATGGGCTGCGATTTGCGTTAACGGCGCTTGCCGCACGCGATATTGGCGATATCATCGCGCAACTGGACGCCGATCCTAACGCTGACGCGGTCAAGCAGGCGTGTTTAGCCGCGCTCGTTGCTGAAAGACTTGACCATGCTGGAGCCGCAGAGGCGCTAGCGCAGTGGGCTGAACGTACGACGCCGCCTGATCGCGGAAATATTGGCCTGCGCGCCATAGCATTGCCGGCAGCGCGGGCACTTCTAGCGGCAGCCCAGCAGGGCAATGGAGCGGCTGATTCGATCAACCAATGGATCAAGAGATTGCCCCCAAAAGCCGACCCAGAAGCCGTCACAACCTTAGCGTATGCGGCAAAGCTTGCATCGTCCGCTCGCCCGGCCACGGACATTATGGGCGCTTTTATTGAGGCCCTCCAACCGCTTGCGCGCGCCGCCATCGAACACGCTTGGCCCGAAAACCCCGGCGCGTTCGCCTTGGTGCGCGAAGGAACGCCCTTCGCCGTGGGTAAAAACACGCAACACCGCGGCAAGTTTGGTCACAATTTCGTGCTCGGTCGGTTCGCTGTGACGTTCGACGAGTATGACGTCTATTGCCATGCCAAGGGGCTGCCATTGGTGAACGATCAGGGATGGGGCCGTGGGCGACGCCCTGTCATCAATGTGAGCTGGAATGACGCCCAGGGCTACATCGCGTGGCTCAATGAAAGCCAGAATCTCATCGACAAGCCCGATGCTTATCGCCTGCCCTCGGAAATTGAATGGGAATACTGCTGCCGCGCGCAGATCGACCCTGACGCTAAAGCGACCTCATACAGTTTTGGCGATGATGAGAACAAACTGGACGAATACGCCTGGTTTCGAGGCAATTCCGGAAGCCAGACCCGCCCTGTCGGCCAGAAAAAACCCAACGCTTTTGGCCTCTATGACATGCACGGCAATGTTTATGAGTGGTGTGCGGATCGCTGGCACGAGAGTTACTCAGGGGCGCCCTTAGACGGCTCGGCCTGGGAAACAGGCGAACGCACCGGCCGCGTGATCCGCGGCGGGTCTTGGAACTACGATCCGGG
The DNA here is from genome assembly GCA_964636945.1 of uncultured Caulobacterales bacterium. Taxonomy (GTDB): domain Bacteria; phylum Pseudomonadota; class Alphaproteobacteria; order Caulobacterales; family Maricaulaceae; genus CAZADA01. The sequence continues at coordinate 2,761 of CAZWVH010000127.1, forward strand.
GATCCTCCGTTCGGCTTTTCGGGGCAGGAGCTTTCCAGACTACCGACTCAGCGTTCAAGGGTTCCGCTTGGCGAGGACGCTGTAATTACATTT
>CAZWVH010000128.1:0-2847 GCA_964636945.1 uncultured Caulobacterales bacterium
TCGAACTTGCGACCCTCTGGTCCCAAACCAGATGCGCTACCAGGCTGCGCTACGCCCCGACTGATTGAGCAGCGGTGATACGCGCGCAATCGCGCGCGCGCAAGCATTGCTATGGCGCCATCCGCAGAAACTCCGCCAGATGCGGCCACACGTCAGGTTCTGTCAAGAAAGGCGCGTGGCCCACGCGCGCGGCCTCAACCACCTGGAGATCGGGCCGGCGCGCCTTCATCTGCGCCACGGTTTCACGCGCCAGCAAATCGCTGATCGCGCCGCGCACCAACATGGTGGGAACGTGCGATAGCGCGTCGAACGCCGCCCAAAGATCCAGCGGAATGATCGCCGGATCACGCAATGGCTTGGCGATGGCGGGGTCGTAGTCGAGCGCCAAGCGGCCGTTGGCGTCCTCGCGAAATAGTCGCTCAGCAAATGCGCGCCAAAAGCCAGGCTCATCCTCATCGGGAAACGCGGGCAAATTGGTCTTCTTGGCGTAGGCGATCGCTTCATCCCAATTGGTGACCAACGCCGCATCACCAACATAACTGGCGATGCGGTCCAGGCCTTCAGTCGACAGATCGGGGCCGACGTCATTCAGCACAGCGGCGGCCACCCGGCCCGGCGCCTGCATGGCCATGCGCATGGTGATGATGCCGCCCATGGAGGTGCCCACAAACACCGCCTTTTCGACTTGCAACTCATCCAGCAGCGCCGCCATGTCGCTCACATACACATCCACCGCATAGTGGGACGGGTCGGCGTCATGGCTGGAACGGCCGCGGCCGCGTTGATCAACCGCGATGACCCGCCGACCCGTGGCTGTGATCAGCGGGGCGAGAGCGGAGAAGTCGCGCGCATTGCGCGTCAAACCATGCAGGCAGAGCACGGGAACACCCTGCTGTGCGCCCTGCGGCGCATAGTCATCATAGGCGATGGCCACATCATTGCCGACATGCAAGCGGCGCTCAATGTGGGCGGGTAATTGTGAAGTTTGTGTCTGTGTCATCAATCAATGTCTCTAAACGATGACGCTGGTCATCTCATATCTCGAACGCCTGGTCGGTCAGGCATATCAACAATGGATTCGGCTTGATCGATCCAGTGTGCGTCGATCGGAGCGCTAAAAGCCATAGCCTAGCGTGTTTGCGCTCGCTATATAGGCCCAATCTTAAGGAGCCTGCCCATGTACGCGAAAATCTATCGTCCCACAAAGACGGCGATGCAGTCTGGCCAGGCCAAGACTCGCCGCTGGGTGCTTGAATTTGAACGCGAGCGGGCCAAGCAGATCGAACCGCTCATGGGATGGACCAGCACCACCGACACCAGCACACAGGTGCATCTGCGGTTTGACACGCGCGAGGAAGCGATCGCGTTTGCACGCCAGCACAATATCCCCCATCGCGTGATCGAACCAAAGGACCGCAAGCGCGTTATCAAGGCCTATGCAGATAATTTCGCCTATGACCGCAAGCAGCCCTGGAGCCATTAGCGGCCACCCAGTGCGCCCTGATCGCGGTGCGGGCCAATGACTATGAGGCAAAGCCCTTTTTGACATCACTCCTCTCCGCGCCAGCTTTGGCCGTGGGCCGTCAGGGCCACTATGGCGATTTCGAGCTGCGTCGCTTCGCAGGGGACGGCGGTTTGACCTATTGGCTCGCCATTCCCGATGAACTGGATTTATCCGCCCCGCCCATCGTGGCTGTCCACGGCTTCGCCCGCGCAGCGCGTCAGCAGGCGCGACGGATCGGGCCAAGGGCCTGCCGGCGCGGTCGGCTCGTGGTTGGGCCCTATTTTGATGAGGCCGCCTGGCCGAAATTTCAACAAGTGGTGCGGTATGGCCGGGCGGATCGGGCGTTGATCAAGCTGATGGATCGATTGGCCTCCCAAGGCCTGTGGCGCACGGAGCGTTTTGATCTTTGCGGCTTTTCCGGCGGCGCACAATTCGCGCACCGATTCACCATGCTCTATCCTGAGCGCGTGGGCCAACTCACTTGCGCGGCCGCCGGTTGGTACACTTTTCCTGATGAGACGCCGTTTCCCTACGGCTTCGGCCCGCGCCCCCACCCCAAGCGCGATTGGGGCCAGCGCATGAAAGATAACTTCGCCGCGTTCTTGGATCGCGACATCATTGTGGCCGCAGGTGAGCTTGACAACAAAATCGACGCCAACACCCGTGGCGGCGAAGCACTGAACGCCCAACAAGGGGTCCACCGCTTGGAGCGCGCGCTACGCTGGTCTGAGGCCGTTCAAGCAAAAGCGCACGCGCAAGGCCTCCACGCCAAGGTCTCGTTTCATGTGCTGCCAGAGGTGGGTCACAATTTCCGCCTGTGCGTGAAGCGCGCACGCCTTGATCGATTGATTGTCCCTTAAGCCTGGCTCGGCTAGTAAGCTGTGCGCGGCATAGTCCCATCTGACGGGCTGAGCTCGCATGGCCCCGTAGCTCAACTGGATAGAGCACCGGACTTCTAATCCGACGGTTGCAGGTTCGAGTCCTGCCGGGGTCGCCAGTGTTTTTAATGGATGATTCAGTTTCAGTCAGTGACCCAATGCGGTGGGGATACCACCAGGATACCAGTGGCGCGCATCTCACCCCGGTACGGTATCAGGGTGGATTGCTCGTCTAATATGGTCATTGCACTCTGGACAGTCGCGACTCGATCGACACGCATGAGTATTCAACTCTTCAAAGCGGATCGGCTGTCTGGACTTCCCCCGGTTTGATGGACACTTTTCCGCTGAGAGAGGAGAGTGCGTTTCGTACCCCGAACGAGATCGAGTTATCCGCCCGAGTTCCAAGAACAGATCGTGGCGCTATGGCGATCGGGCCGCAGCCTGACTGAACTCGCAGCCGAG
>CAZWVH010000129.1:0-2782 GCA_964636945.1 uncultured Caulobacterales bacterium
GGTGCTCTACCAGCTGAGCTAAGCCGGCTCCATGCGGCTGCATACCCAATCAGCGACGCCCCCGTCTAGGCAAATTGCATCGGCAAGCCATGGGCGGTCTGAGGGCGGGGACATTGACCCGTGCATGTATGGCGTCCGTACTCCTGAGGGTCGGCAAACCCAATCCGAGTTTACCATCGTTCGAATAGGCGAACGTCCGGGATTGGGGGATCCCGGACGTTCTGATCATCGATCGCGCCGCGTGGCGGGAAGGGGAAAGGCCACTCGCTTGGGGGAGCGATGCGGTCGCGATCCGATGCTTCTTGTCTCGCCGCGTCAATGGGGGGCGTCGCGGCGATGATCTGACGGTAGAGCTTGGCGCCTGACGCAGTTATGTCCGTATTATGACAGTCATGTAACCGAAGTCGCGGTTGCGTTATCTGGCGTGTTTGCGGCGAGATCGCGGGCCCGCCAGGCGCCCAATATGGCTCCAGCGATACAGTATCCAATGAGCATGTGGGCCCAGTCCATAAGCACAAGTCCGACGGGATAAGTCTGGTAGACATAGGCGTAGAGCGTGGTCGTGGCTGCAAAACCGGCCCATGTTAGAAAGCCGAGCTTGGCCCCGGCGATGGCCCCGCGCGCCCCTAACCCGCGCATCAAGATCGCCAGCACGATGGTGGTGACGAGCGGCATGATCCAGCTGATCGCCATTTTCCATTCATGCCCGGTATAGGCGGCTTCGAGCGCTTCACGGGACTGGTAGCCCATCAAAGACTGCCATAGGTCGGGGAACAAAACGCCATAAATTAAAAAACCGACGAAATAGTAGGCCAGAGCCGCGACAATCACGGCAAGGATGTTGATTCCTGTGATGCGAGGCATGATGGTGCCCTCCTGCTAAACCGCAGGTCATTTGCTGGCCGGCGGCGTTCCTGGAAATCACTCCGTCATCATACACGAACCGACACGCATCATGGCCCGAATTCTGATCACGTCCGCCCTGCCATACATCAATGGCGTCAAACACTTAGGCAATTTGGCCGGGTCCATGCTACCCGCTGATGTCTATGCGCGCTTTCAACGGCTGCGCCGTCATGAAGTACTATATATCTGTGCGACGGACGAACACGGGACGCCGGCGGAGCTGGCGGCTGCGTCGGCCGGTCAGCACGTGGGCGTGTATTGCGATGAGCAGCACGAAATCCAAAAACAAGCCGGTGAGGGGTTTTCGCTGTCCTATGATTGGTTTGGTCGATCTTCGAATCCGCCCAACCACAAACTGACCCAGCATTTCGCCGCACGACTAGAGGCGGCAGGTTTGATTGAAGAGCGCACCTCGCGCCAAATCTTTTCGGTGGATGACGGACGGTTTTTGCCCGACCGCTATGTGGAGGGAACATGCCCGCATTGTGATTTTGAGCGTGCGCGCGGCGACCAATGCGACAATTGCGGGCGGCTGCTGGACCCGGTGGACTTGAAGAATCCGCGCTCCACCATTTCAGGCTCGACCAATATTGAAGTCCGCGACACGGTTCATTTGTTTCTGCTGCAGGAGCGCATGCAAAACCGCGTCCGCGAGTGGGTCGAGGCGAGCGAGGGTTGGCCCCACCTCGCCAAGTCCATCGCACTCAAATGGCTGGATGAGGGGCTGAAAGATCGCGCCATTACGCGTGACCTCAGCTGGGGTGTCAAAGTGATGGGCCCCAATGGCGAATTGCGTCCCGGTTTTGAAAGCAAAGTCTTCTATGTCTGGTTTGATGCGCCCATCGAGTATATTGGCGCCACAGTGGAATGGGCGGAGGGCACGGATCAGGATGCTGACGCTTGGGAACGCTGGTGGCGCACCGACAAGGGCGCGGACGACGTCCAATACGTCCAATTCATGGGCAAAGATAATGTGGCGTTCCACACGGTGAGCTTTCCGATCACGCTCATTGGATCTGGCGAGCCCTGGAAACGGGTGGATCAGCTCAAGGCCTTCAACTGGCTGACCTGGTATGGGGGTAAGTTTTCAACCAGCGATCAACGCGGCATATTCATGGATAGCGCGTTGAAATTGCTGCCGGGGGATTATTGGCGCTGGTATCTGACCGCCAATGCGCCAGAGGGGTCTGACTCGGCATTTACGTTGGAGCACTTCCAGACCACGGTGAACGCGGATCTGGCCAATGTGTTGGGCAATTTTGTAAACCGCATCACAAAGTTCACTGCATCCAAGTTTGACGGCCTCGTGCCCGAGGGCGGCGAGCCTGGCGAGAACGAAGCGTGGATTGCCGACGAACTCCAAACGCGCTTGGCGGCGCTGATCGGCCACTATGAGGCCATGGAATTTCGCAAGGCGGCGGCTGAAACCCGGGCGCTGTGGGCGGCGGGTAATGAGTATCTCACACGTGCTGAACCATGGGTGAAATTCAAAACTGACCAAAATGCGGCGGCGTTGGGTGTGCGCACCGGGTTAAATTTGGCCGCCATATTTGGCATTATCGCTCAGCCAATTATTCCGGAAGCGGCAGGAAAAATCCTCGATTCCTTAGGCGTTCCGCCGGCCAATCGCTGGTGGCCCAACCCCGGCGATGACACATTGCTGAACGCCCTGCCGGCGGGGCTGGGCATCAATCCGCCGCCGGTGCTGTTCGCTAAGATTGAGGATGCGCAAGTGGAGGCTTGGTCGCAACAATTTGGCGCGGGGGAGTAGTGAGCTGTTTAAGCTGGTCGAGCACGCCAGTTTGCCGTTGACTTCTGCGCACGCACGAATACCAACCACGCCATGGGAACGATGTTAAACGGACAACGCGACGCC
>CAZWVH010000130.1:0-2336 GCA_964636945.1 uncultured Caulobacterales bacterium
CACCCTCAGAGTTCTTGCCAGCTCGTGTCAATCAGCACGTTTCTATAATTCGACCAGATCACGCCGTTCTATCTCCAGAATTCCTTGCTTTGATGCTGACATCTCAGCCCTACAAGGACGGCCTACTGAAAACGGGCGAGGACAATGGATCAACGCGACAGGCACTTACGAAAGCGCTGATTGAAAATCTTGAGGTCGCCTTCCCGCCAGACGTGGCGGAGCAGGAAGCTGTGGTTCATGATTTGGAGGCTGCTGAGCTGAAGTCGAAAGACCTTGCCGAAGCCTATCGGGTTAAAGTCCAAGATTTGGACGACCTTCGCCAATCCCTTTTGCAGAAAGCCTTCGCGGGCGAGTTAACATGACGTAACGAGTAAAGAAGATGAGCATTCACGACGAAACCGAAGCCGACACCCGCGCCGAGCGCATAGACCCCGTCCTCACGGCGGCGGGCTGGGGTAAGAACGGCTCCAAGGTGCGTCGTGAAGTCATCTGCCCTGGGCGCATCCAGTCAGGCGGCACACGCGGCAAGGGCCTCTCTGCCGATTATGTGCTGATCCACAAAGGCCAAAAGCTCGCCGTCCTTGAGGCCAAGCGCGCAGGCGTCAGTCACCGCAACGGTGTTGGTCAGGCCAAGGACTACGCAACCCGTCTTGGCTCCCGATACGCTTACGCTTCCAACGGTCTGAACTGGTATCAGATCGACATGGCCAACGGGGCCGAGGGCGACATGGATTTGCCCTTCCCAACGCCCGATGAGCTATGGGATCGCACTTTCATCGATCAAAACGTCTGGCGCGAGCGCTTCGGTGCAGTGGACTTTGAAACCGATGGCGGCAAGTGGGAGCTGCGCTACTACCAGCACAACGCCGTCAATGCAGCGCTTGAGGCCGTGGCCAAAGGCGACCGACGCATCCTGCTGACGCTCGCCACGGGCACGGGCAAAACCTCCATCGCCTTTCAAGTTGCGTGGAAACTGTTTCACGCCAAATGGAGTCTCACCGGCGATACATCCCGTCGCCCGCGTATTCTGTTCCTCGCGGACCGCAACATCTTGGCCGATCAGGCCTATAACGCCTTCGCCGCCTTTCCAGCGGACGCCATCACCCGGATTGATCCGGACCTATTGCGCAATCGCGGCGGCAGCGTCCCGAAGAATGCCAGCGTGTTCTTTACGATTTTCCAGACCTTCATGACCGGCGAAGGCAAGCCGGTTTTCTATAACTATCCAGCCGATTTTTTCGACTTTATCGTCATTGACGAATGCCACCGTGGCGGCGCCAGCGACGAAAGCACCTGGCGCGCGATCTTGGAGCATTTCGCTCCGGCAGTGCAGCTCGGCCTCACCGCCACGCCAAAACGCAAACACAATGCGGACACCTACGCCTATTTCGGCGAGCCGGTGTATACTTACGCTCTGCGTGATGGGATCGAGGATGGCTTTTTGACGCCATTCAAAGTGCGCCAAATGCAAAGCACCATTGATGAATATGTCTATGACCCCAGGGACGAAGTGTTGCGCGGCGAGGTGGAGGCCGGCAGAACTTACACCGAGGCCGACTTTAATCGCATCATCGAAATTCCTGGACGTGAGCGCAGCCGCGTGCGCGAATTCTTGAGCCAAATCGACCAGCGCCAAAAGACGCTGGTGTTCTGCGCCACCCAACCTCACGCCGCGTTGGTGCGCGATCTCATCAATCAAGAAAAATCCAGCGCCGATCCAAACTATTGCTGTCGCGTCACGGCCGATGAAGGCGCGATTGGCGAGGCGCATTTGCGCACCTTTCAGGACAACGAAAAGACCATCCCCACCATTTTGACCACATCGCAAAAGCTCTCAACCGGCGTTGATGCGCGCAATGTCCGCAACATCGTATTGATGCGTCCTATCCGGTCGATGATCGAGTTTAAGCAGATTATTGGGCGGGGCACGCGCACCTATGACGGCAAAGACTTTTTCACGATTTGGGATTTCGTTAAGGCGCATGAGAACTTCAATGACCCGGAATGGGACGGCGAACCGTTGGAGCCCGTTCCGCCTGCGCCGAGGCCTGAAGTAACGCCGGGGATGGGAGAGCCGGATCAAGAACCCTTAACGGACGATGGGGACGATGACGAACCAAATCCCCCTACTGAAACGCTTGTCGTGCAGCTGGCCGATGGACGGGATCGGCACATTCAGTTCACCGCCAGCACGACCTATTGGTTTGATGGCCGGGTCATCTCCGCCTACGAAGGCGTGGCCAAGCCCGATCCCCGGATCTGGCGCATCCTGTGTGACCGCTACGCGCTCGAACCCGAGGACACCGTGTTCATCGACGACAAACCCGAGAACGTTG
>CAZWVH010000130.1:2346-2739 GCA_964636945.1 uncultured Caulobacterales bacterium
GGCGAAGGCCCGGGCGGTTCCGCGGTACAGGTTGCGGCTGAACTGGTCGAGCAGCTGTTTGGTGAGCTATCGACAATGATCGCCGGCGAAGCGGAACTGCGCGACCGCTGGAGCGACCCCGAGACCCGCGAGCGGTTGCTCGCCGTGCTGCAAGAGCGCGGTTACAGTAAACAGCTCCTAGACGACGTGCGCGGCCTCATCAACGCCGCCGACAGCGATATTTTTGATGTCCTCGCCTATGTGCGCTTTGCCTTGCCGGCCAAAACTCGCCATGAACGCGCCGACGCAGCTCGCCGCGACGGCTTAGACGGCCAAGACGTAGAGATGCGCGAGTTTTTGAGCGACATACTGCGGGCCTATGAGCGCGAGGGCGTTGGCGAGTTGAGCTATGAC
>CAZWVH010000131.1:0-2711 GCA_964636945.1 uncultured Caulobacterales bacterium
GAGCGTGCCTGGATTCTAGGTCAACCGACAAAGAGATTGCATTGTCTCCAACGGTCCGCCCGTTGCTGTCGCTAGCCCAAGAATGACCTGGCAAAAGGTAAACGGCTGAAATTTCATACTGGCATTTCAACCATTCTTTGCACGATGAAAGCCGATTGCAATACGTGCAATGCCTCGCAGAAGGTCGTCCTTGATGCGTTGATACGGCTGCATGGGGTGAACTTTCAGCTCTATGGCAAGCGCGGCGTGTGTCGCGTCTATGGCTGTCAGGGCTCGTGCATCTTTTTGTATACGCTCTATGACGGCATGCCCTGGCGACCGATAACGTTTGGACGAGCCGGCATGTACGCCGGGAGGACGCCATGAGCCGTAATTTGAGGAGGCCGCAGCCGTCGGCCGCTTATGGCCCCTAAACGTCAATCGCATAAGAATGCGCGATGTCGTCATTCGGCGCCGAAGGCTACGTTGGGCTGATGCTTTCGAATTCAGATCAGTCGTACATAACCACGCTTGGCGGTAGCCGTTGGGTATGAATGCAGGTGCGCCCCATATGGGCGAAATCTCGTCGGTGATATTGATTTCGCTTGGTTGAACGCCATGCATCCAACAGTGCAAATCTTGGGCTGGTCTCGGCGCCGCATTCGGTGGCGTGACCGATACAAAACGCTATCCTTCACCATAGAGTGTATCGATCGCGGGGTGATCAAGGCCGTCGGACCGAAGGCTCTCGACATGGCGCGCAAACCATTCCCGCCAATTTCGGCTCGACGCTCGATCAAGATACTTCGCCTTTGTGACAACCGATTGTGCATCCTCCAAGCGATTTTGAAACATAAGAGCGTCGGCGAGAGCCAGATGCGCGGAAAAGCTCTTGGGAGAAAGCGCGATCGCTTCGCGCGCGAGCGCTTCGGCGTGGGCGTATCGTGCACTCAAAAGCGTGGCGCGAGCGGCGGTGGTCTTGGATTGAGCAACGAAGTCTGCACCGAACTCTCCGAGTTCATGCGCCTTCTCAGCCAGTGCCGCGGCATCGACAAAAGCGTCCGCGATGGCGGCTTGATCCCCAAACGGCTTGAGAGCGACCTGGAGCCGTTGGGCGCGTAAGTGGGCGTGTTCGAAATTGCGTTTGGCAGAAGGTGTTTCACACCCAAAGTCTTCGTAAGCGAACTGGGCTGAACGGATGGCCGAGAGCTGCGACAGTTCGGTAAACGTCGTGATCGCGTCGGCCAGATGTCTGCATCCGGCCGCGCCTTCATTACGCATGATCTCAACTTCGCCCAAGAGCGTCAGAGCGCGGCCCTGCAAGCCCGGAAAATCGACCGAGGCGTTTTGCGCGATGGCGGCTCTAAACAGAGTGCGTGCATCGTCAAAGCGACCAATATCCATGAGGAATCGTGCAGTTTCAATGCGTGTGTTCAGCGCTGCAAATGTGTCCCCAAGCTCTGCTGTCGCCTCCAAGGCGAGGTTGACGGAACGGGTCGCAACGTCGGCCTCACCGCGTTCGAGGCTGGCTTTCGCCCCCCAGACGAGCGAGTCGATTCGCTCGTGAGCCGGTGTCGCTTGTGGAAGCCCAAGTGTCGGATCAACCTTCGCCTCTAACGCCGCGTTATCAAGAGCCGAAAGCGAAGGGTCATCCGATTGGGTTCGCTGTCCCGTTTGTTCATGTGCGGACCGGAAATGGCGCCAAATGCGATAGCTTTTGTGATCAGAAATCTGATCTGCAGCGTCCTTGAGATATTCACGTTCATCAGGCGTAACATGATCGCGGGCGTACTTCAGTCGCGCCTGAGCACGGTAGCTCTCACCTTCGGTCCCGCGCTTCACTGAAAAAAACAAACCGTCGCGCCCAATGGTCTCATCGATGTCTTCGAACTGCCAGTTCGACTGCGGTAGATTGACGATGATTTGGTGGCTGAGGTCGATCGGCGGCATCGCAAGAGGCGTTTTCGCCTCAGGATTAAGTCCCGATGGCGTTTCGAACTCGATCATGTGGAACGGGATATTCAGCTCATACCGATCGAAATTGGCGCCAAACACGTCATGCGTGACCGCCGAACCGAGTTCTTCAATAGCAGGGCGTTGCGGTTTGGCTTCACGGATGTCGTATGGCGCGGTGAGTTCGAGCGCAAATGCAACTGACACTCGGTTAGCGACCCGATCGTCCGCGAGTGTGGGCTCATCGATCTCGACCACGTCTCCATATTCACGCTCGTACCGGTTGAGCGTGCTGGCAAAGAGCTCTGCTTGCGAACTCACCGTCAACCCCGAGCGCAAAAAATCAGCCGCGACTTGCCGGTATGTCGTTTGCACATCCACACGGACGGGATTGTCAGGGCCGTCAAACGCAGTGAACGTCTCGGAGTGCTCGACTATGAATGTTTTATTCCTCGGGATGATCGGGACCAACTGAGAACCAGTGGACGTGAGCGGAAGCGCCCATCCAAAATCGTATTGGGTCCTTAAATCCAAACTTCCACCTTGCAAGGTTGCAGTGGGATCAAACCAATACTCCTCGCCGCCATGAGCGACGCGCACAATCACGTGATCGAACGCCAGTGTTGTCGGCTCAAACTCACCAATTGCTTTGCCCAAACTGCTGCTCACGTAAGCCGCCTGCGCTTCTACGCCGATTTCGTGGAGCAACGACAAATAAAGCAGGACTTTCGCCTTACAGTCACCGCGGCGCGTCGTGAGCGTCTCGTCAATACTCTGAG
>CAZWVH010000132.1:0-2650 GCA_964636945.1 uncultured Caulobacterales bacterium
GGCGTATTGATAGCGCTTGCCATCGGCCCGACGCGAACCTGCGGCGATGACGAACCCGCCATCGCCGCGCACATCCACACCGGGCGCCAATTGGCTGACGCTGCATTTGACGGTGATGCCAGAAGGCGTTGCAAAAAGCAGATGCACCCCGCCGCGCGGCGTAACGACTGTTGGCGTGTCATCGAATGGGCCAAATCTCTTGCGCAGCGATTTCAGCAACGCGTTCACGTCGTAGCCTTTGGCGGGGTCGTGATCCACATCCAGCGCCCAAACCCCGTTACCCGTCGGAATGCCGATCATGGCGTTGGGGTGTTGGCGCCACAGCAGCTCCGCCTCATCGGCGGTGCGCGCCCGCTCCGTCGACCAGGGCACATACGGTTTTTTATCAAACGGACTCACGGGAAAGGGCTCGTAGCCGGCCTTCACCCAGGCCAGCGCGATCTGGCTGGACGAGCAATTGAGATCAATCTCGGGAAGTCGCATAACCATTAGCGATCCTCCCCATTAAGGCAGCGGAACGTCACCGGCGAGCGCAGCACATAACGGCAAGCTCGGCCGCGATAAGTCCCGCCGGTGAGGTCGTCCCTTGTGTCGATTTCCAGGCCCAGCTGGCGCAGTCGATAAACGGCGTCGGGCCAGTTGGTTTGCTGATGACTACTGGCATTGCAGCCGGCCAATCCCGCTTGATCGAGCGCCTCCACAGCCCCTGCAAGTGGTTCGGGAAGGTAAAGCGTCTGCCCGCTGTCGCGCAGACACACCTCGACTGCTCGCGCCTTGCGGCGCGTTTCGATAACGCTATGCATATTCGTGCCTTTGACTAATTGCGTCCTGGCCCGCGTTTCGCGCGCAGCTGGTGCGTCTTTGTTTCGGGTTAATCCGCGGGGAGCTGGTCGGCCCAGGCCTCGGCGGACTGAACGTCAATCAGCGTGTTCGTCCCGGCCTTAACCGCCTTGATCGGATCTATTCCTTCTGCGCATTGAAGAGCACCGAACCAATGAATCTGATGTCATGTCGGATCATCCCCGCGGCCCTATAGGTCAGAGGTCGAGCTCGCCACGGTCGTTTTCGACGACAGCCAGCGCTTGAACGCGCCGACGCGATAGCCCGGCTTGCGTCCGAAATAGACGATCTCCGGCCCGCCGCCGATCACCGCCAGCTTGGCCAGCGTCGCCACCGCCACCGGATAGCCCAGCGCCTTGGCCAACGCCGAGGCTTCGGCTCGGGTCATACGGAACCCGTTGGGCCAGGAGAGTGGAGTGGCGCTGCGCTTAGGTGGTCGCTGCGATTGCTTCTGAGATTGTAAAGAATGATCCATGATCATCGCTCCTTCTTCGCCATTGCTCGGCGATGGGGAATGATGATCATGACCCGGTGCATTGGGGAGGCGGATAAAGTCCGGATAAATCCGGATTAGCCCTTCACTCGCCCAGACCGGATATCATCAAAGTACCGTCGGAAGGTCTCTGCCTTAGCCGCGCCTGGAAACTTACGCGAGAATACTTCATAGGCGAACTTTTCGGTCTCAGGGTCGGTTTGTCCTGTTTTTGTGGCAACCAGAAGCGCCCATTCTGTAGCATTCTTACGGAGAGGAATCAGCTTTTGACCATCCTTTCCGATGAGATCTTGATTGAGGGGCGGTTCTCGATCAGCAGGCTGAAGGCTCACGGCTGCACCTTCACTGTTTCTTGTGCAGTTCGCGGCCTCCAGGAATTCACTCCGATCAAAACGCAAATGCCCGTAACGCGGGAACCGTTTGAGATGAGGATCGTAGTCGCGCAGCAACTCATACTTGTTCGCGACTTGGTCAATGAACGACTCCGTCCACTGAACTTCCAAATAATCCATTGGGTCATCGGGATTATCGGTCGGGGCGTGATCAAGTGCGAAATAAAGCTCAAAATCATTCATCAGGACACGAGCGGGGATCTCCATCTGTTGATCAAGATCATTGAACTCACCATCGATAGGACGCCCCCACGGCGTCAGGCCTTCAGCCACAAGCTTTATCACCGTTTCTTTCGCGCTTTCGAGCCCGGGCTGCAGCGCCAGCCATCTCTTCGCCTCTGCGACGTCCGCCAATAGAACCTGCGTGATTTCATCGGCCGTATCGCCATCATTGCAGTGTTCGTTAAGCAGTCGATCCGCCCTGTATTGCCAGCACATCCAGCGGTGTTGGTAGGTGTCCGCAAAATCGCATTCCCAGTCATCTTGTTCTGCGTCCTGACCCGAGAGCCACCCAAGCCAAAGACAATGACGCTGGCCCCACGGCATCCGGTGACGCTGGCCCCACGGCATGGTGTCAGGTGGAAACGGCAGCCAATGAAGCTTGGCGTCATGGTCTTTCGCCCACGCCCACCATGCATCAGGGCCTATTCGCGAATACATTTCCGTGAGCTCATTGGACCCGGACCAATTGATATCGCTGATCGCCGCTGTCATCGCATCCGCGTAGGTATCGAGATCAGCCTCCCCGTTTAGCGGGACCGGGAAGCGCAAGGCTGGCTTTTGCGCCTCCGCCAGCGTCACTCCCGCAATCGCGGCCACCGCTTCCGACAGGGTGATGTAGCGCGTCGTCATCGCACCTCACAAAATTGCAGCGTTGGTGAGATTGCACTGTTACCACGTTTCGCGGTGATGACTCGCGTTTCCC
>CAZWVH010000133.1:0-2631 GCA_964636945.1 uncultured Caulobacterales bacterium
GGGTGGATTATTGCGTTGTTGGTGGCGCTGGTCGCCTATCTCACGATCGAGATCGCGCCGGACGCGGCCGAGCGCGCCAAACTCGCTCATGGAGCCGATCCCGGGGGCGTTATCCCGCCATGGGTCGGGCGATCAACGATCGCAGTCGTCTCCATCGCTGCGATCATTATTGGCATGGAGCCAATCTGGCGGCGAAAGTTTGGGCGATACTGGCCAAAACGCATCACCCCCCAAACGCGCAGTGGCCCCCGATTACTGCGCCAATCGGCAAACTTTGTTCTCATGCTGCCGTCCCGAGCCTTGCGCGGCCTTTGGCGTGCACCCAGCTGGGGGCTGAGCCTGATCGACTATATTCTCGCGCGTCCCATCGCCTGGCTGGCGGGCGCCATGCTAAAGCCCTGGCCCTTGCGCTATGGCTGGCTGCTGGCACTCATTGCAGCCAGCGTGGTCGCTGCCACTTTCGCGCCGGCCCCACATGGGCTTTGGGGCGTGTTGGTCGGTGTGCTGGCCATTCTAGCCGTCGTGCGCCGATGGAGCTGGATTGAAGGCGACCGCGAAGCGTTTTTCGTTGCGGGCTATTCGGACCCGGACACGGAACGCATTGGCTTTGCCGAAGACCTGCGCGATGAGGCGCTGCTAGCCCTGGTGTTCCTGTTCCTTCTGATCCCGCTCGGCCTGCGCCAAGTTGATTTGCATTGGACGACAGCGTTTGAACTCAATCCGGGATCTTCGTGGCTTGATTGGGCTCCGCCGCTGCTGCGTGATGCGTTGGCGCCGTTCATAGCGGTTTTCACGACAACAGACGCGCCGTCATTGCGCTCCACTGAAAGCTTGGCCGACATCACTCATAGCGTATGGACGTGGATGGGTTTCTTCGGCGCGGAGTTAACCAAATCAGTGCCGTTTGTGGATTGGTCAGAGGTGTTCCATGTCGCCAATGGATCACCCATTAAAGCCGGTGACAGCCCGGGTCCACAATTGGTGTTCGCCCTGCGAGCAACGCTGGATTTACTGTTGCTCGCCGCTGTTTTGCAGGCCGTGCAAATCGCTGGTCGTCTGGTCGAACAGTCTCGCGCATTCTTTGAAGGCAAACTCAAAGTCCTCGATCCGTTCGCGGAGTTGGAATATTTCAGCCCAGCCGGCCAGGGCTGGCATGATGAACAGCCGCTTCTGCCAACAGACCAGCCAAAGATCGCCGCATTTCCAAACTACCAAGAAGAACGGCTGCAGAATATCGCTGAAGGCGTCAAACAGGGTGGTCCGCCGCCGACCTCAGTTCTAAGGTCGCCCGACTGTCGGCGTGCGGCCATGGCGGTCCTGGCGCGCCAATACCCCAATTCGATAAAAAGCGCTGCCAGTTTGGCAGGCATTGCAGCGGCGCCGCGAGCCAATGATGAACGGTTGTTGGCGATTGAACTCATGGCAACCCAATACCAGGACGAGGCTGTAAACGAACTTGGCCGTTTGGTGTCCGATGCAAGTTTGGAGGAGACTTATCGCATTGCAGCGGCGCGAGAACTCGGCTGGATGCGGAACTCGACGGCGGCGACAGCGCTGGTGTCCGCCGTCAATGGCGCTGGATCCCGCGCAGACTTGAGCCTCGCCATTAGCGTTGCGCTCGCCAAGCTCAAACATGAGGCAGCCCCGCAACACCTGCTGCCTTTTCTGTCAAACTCTGGTTCGAATGACGCTGCGGAGGCGCGTGCAATGAGGACTGCAGCGTACGCGCTCGGTTTGGTGCTGGATGAGGATGAGCTGTCGCAACGCGTCGGCCACGCGAGTGGATATGCGGGCGACGTTCAACAAATCGCTTCACTTGCGCGCACAATCGACACTGGCGTGCGTTCCATCCCAACAGGCGGCTTTTGGATGGGATCAGCGGAAGGCGACAGCGACGAGCGCCCCCGTCATTTGGTGACTATTGGGCGCGCCTTCGGAATGCATCAATTTGCGGTCACGGTGGGTCAATGGGCGGCGTTCATCGCCGCAACCGATCATAAAATGCCACTACAGATGTATACATATGAGGATGGCAGATGGGAGTTGCGCGAGAACCGCGATTGGCGCAATCCGGGGTTTGAGCAGTCCGACGACCACCCCGTTGTAGGCGTCTCATGGGATGATGTGCAGGCCTTTATCGCATGGCTGAACGCATTGTCTGACGAGCGTTATCGTTTGCCGTCAGAAGCAGAATGGGAATACGCCTGCCGCGGTCACACAGATCCCAACGTGATGCCAAGACCCTATTGGTCAGGGGAGACCATTACCCGTCAAAATGCACAGTATTCTGAAAAAAAACGTGGTGACGCGGGCGGTACCGTGGCGGTCGGCTCTCTGCCGGCCTCCGAAAATGGGTTCGGGCTTCATGACATGCATGGCAATGTATGGGAGTGGTGCGCTGATGTCTGGCATAATGACTATAGTGGTGAAGGCCGCCCCGATGACGGGCGTGCGTGGCTGACAGGCGGCGATCAAACCCGCCGCGTTCGGCGCGGCGGTTCTTGGAGCGGCGGCCCGCGGCTCCTCCGTTCTGCGTATCGCAGCTGGGACGATGCGGACCGCCGTAACGGCCTCAACGGGTTCCGTCTCGCCAGGACCATTCCGCGGTAGCGAGTTGCGCCGCCCAATGCG
>CAZWVH010000134.1:0-2446 GCA_964636945.1 uncultured Caulobacterales bacterium
GTGCAGGACTGGGGCGGGCTGCTCGGCCTGACTTTGCCCAAAGATTATCCGGATCGGATCACGCGCTTGTTGGTCATGAATACGGGCATTGGCGTCGGTCGGTCGCCCGGCGAAGGCTGGGACAAATGGCGCGAATACGCTGCAGCCAATCCGGATTTGGAGGTGGGTCGTCTGATAGCGCGTGGCACGCCAAAAATGTCCGACGGCGAAATTTACGCCTATGACGCGCCATTTCCAGATCAGCGCTACAAGGCGGGCGTGCGCGCCTTTCCCGAAATTGTGCCCATCCGTCCCGACATGGATGGCGTGGAAGACGGCAAGGCGTCGATTGGATTCTTTAAGGAGCAATGGTCAGGCGAGAGTTTCTTCGCCACGGGCCTGTCCGATCCGGTGCTCGGCAAGCCGGCGATGGAAGCGCTGCGCTCGGTGATCCGCGGTGCGCCCGAGGCCATGGAAATCGAGGAAGCGGGGCACTTTGTGCAGGAGTGGGGCGAGCCCGTTGCACAACGAGCGTTGGCGCATTTCGGCTTGGGGTAGGCGAAGGCGACGATTCCGCTTAGGCTATGTTTGCGCTGAGTTTTCGGGCGCGTTCTGGCGCTAGGACCAAAGAGGGGGACAATCATGGCGCGATTTTTGATTTGGGTGATCATCATTTCACCATTACTGGCGGCCGGTCAGTTTTGGATTGTCAGTGCAATTACCGGTGGCGGGTCATCACCGAGCGATGCTGACGCCGGCGCAAATGGCGCTGTGGCCGCTGATGCGGCGGCTGAGGCCGTGACCGAAGAAGCAAGATCAGCAACACAGCAGTTGATGGATGCGATCTCATCCTTGCCCGGAGACCTTGGCAATGCATTCAGCCAGGGCGCCCCGCTGGAAATTCTCGCGGCGTTTCCCACCTTGGCGGCATTGGCGCTGGTCTATGCGCTCACCGGCATTGTGGCGATTATCGTCATGGCGATCGTGCCGCGCCTACTTGGCGCCATTGTCGCTTTGGTATTGGCTGGAGCGTTGACATGGTATTTGGGCGATGTCACCGGATCTGGAGCCTTCACGGGGCCATTGATCTATGTCGCGCCTTTTGTGGCGGTGCTGTTTAACGCGGTGATCCGCGGCGCCCAAAACGAAGGACGCATGGTCTAGGTCACTTTTATGAACGCCAATATCGCTGCCTTACTCTACCTCGTCGCCGGGGTGCTGTTCATTTTGACTCTACGTGGGCTCTCTAATCCGGAGACCTCCAGACGGGGTAACATGCTCGGCATGATCGGCATGGCGCTGGCCGTCGGCGTCACGCTGGCGTTGATCTACAGCCGCGGCGCGCTGGATGGGACCACTTTGGCTCTGATCATTGCCGGTGTCGCCGTGGGCGGCGGGGTTGGCGCGTTCATCGCCAATCGCATCGCCATGACTGCCATGCCGCAGCTGGTGGCGGCGTTTCACTCACTGGTGGGCTTGGCGGCGGTGTTTGTGGCCGCCGCCGCGCTCTACACGCCTGAAGCCTACGGCATTGGCGAAGCGGGCAATCTGAAACTCGCCTCGCTGGTGGAGCTGTCGTTGGGCGCGCTGATTGGCGCGATGACGTTCTCCGGTTCGGTGATCGCCTTCGCTAAGCTCAACGGCAATATGTCCGGTGCGCCCATCCTGTTGCCGGCGCGACACCTGCTGAACATCGCGTTGGCCGTCACAGCCGTTGTGGGCGTTTATCTGCTGGTGCAATCGGGCGGGTCGACGACCTGGGCGTTTTGGATGGTCACCGCAATCGGGTTCATTATCGGTGTGACGCTGATCATTCCCATTGGCGGAGCGGACATGCCGGTGGTGGTGTCCATGCTTAACTCCTATTCGGGGTGGGCCGCCGCTGCACTGGGCTTCACGCTGGAAAACACGGCGCTGCTGATCACTGGCGCGCTGGTGGGTTCATCCGGCGCCATCCTCTCCTACATCATGTGTAAGGGCATGAATCGGTCCTTCATCTCAGTGATTTTGGGCGGCTTCGGCCAGGACGGCGCCGCGGCGGCCGAGGAAGACGTGAACCGCACGGTCAAGCGCGGCTCGGCTGAGGATGCAGCCTTCATCATGAAGAACGCCTCCAAGGTGATCATCGTACCCGGCTATGGCATGGCCGTCGCGCAGGCCCAGCACGCGCTCAAGGAAATGGCCGAAACCCTGAAGGAAGAGGGCGTGGATGTCTCTTACGCCATCCATCCGGTGGCCGGGCGCATGCCGGGGCACATGAATGTGCTGTTGGCGGAAGCCCAGGTGCCCTATGATGAAGTGTTTGAGCTGGAAGACATCAATTCCGAGTTCAGTCAGGCCGATGTGGCCTTTGTCATAGCCGCCACTGATGTCACCAACCCCGCCGCCGAGGACGATCCCGGCTCGCCGATTTACGGGATGCCAGTGCTGAAGGTGTGGAACGCCAAGACCTGTTTCTTCGTCAAGC
>CAZWVH010000135.1:0-2446 GCA_964636945.1 uncultured Caulobacterales bacterium
CCGGGCTCATGCGCGGATCGGCCATGACCTTTTCCCAGCCCGCATCGCGCGCGGCCTTGTCCGGCCAGGTGACCCAGGAAAACACGATGGTCTCATCCTCCTTGGCCTGCACAGCGCGGTGGAAGTCCGTCACCTCGCCCTTGGGAACGTCATCGCCCCAGGTCTCGACCACCGACAACGCGCCGTGGTCCTTGAACGCGCCAGCAGCAGTTTCGGCGTGTTTGAGATAGGCGTCCTTGTTGGCGGTGGGGACAGCGGCCACGAAACCATCCACATAGGTCATCAGCAATTCTCCTCTGCTGCAACACATTGGAAACAAGTCACTTGCTAAAAGCAACTGGAAAATTGTTACAAACAAGCTACATCTCTTTCATGGCACGCAAGAAACCCTATGATGATGGCTGCGCGACAGCCCATGCGCTGGAGATCATCGGTGAGCGCTGGGCGCTGCTCATTGTGCGCGAACTCATCCCCGGCCCGAAGCGGTTCAGCGACCTCAAGTCGGCCCTTCCTGGTATCAGCACAAATATCCTGACCGTCAGGCTGACAGAGCTTGAGGCGAGCCATCTCCTCGTGCGCCGCAAACTGCCGCCGCCAGCCGCGTCTCAGGTGTATGAGCTAACGGAATGGGGCGCGGACTTGGAACCGTTGATCAAAGACCTCGGCCGCTGGGCCGCGCGCTCTCCCGGACTTGCGCCCGGCAAGCCCATGAGCGCGGCATCCGTCATGCTGTCCTTCCGGACAATGTTCTCCGCTGAAAGGGCTGGGGATGCGCGGATGACCCTCTCGCTTGTCCTCAACGGCCTGCCGCACCGGGCGCGCATAGAGGCTGGCGAATTGGAGATCGAACCGGGCGAAATCGACGACCCTGACGTAACCGTAGAAGGCGATCCAAACCTGCTGGCGGGCCTCGTTTATGGGGGGGCGTCGGTAAACGAAGTCAGCGCGGCGGGACTGCAAATTTCGGGTGACCGGCGCGCACTCCAGGCTTTTACAACTTTCTTTCCACTCCCCGACAAAGCGCCAGAGACGGCGTGAGGTCAATTTGGATTGGCCGTGAAAGCTGCGGGATTGCTCAAGATGCAGTGAAGCTCGCAAAGAGCGGCCATTTCGAGGCGATTTAAGTCACTGAGCTTGTGTCTCCTCTTGCCCGCTGAGCGGAACTAACCGCTCCGGGTTAAAAGCCAACCTTCCAGGCTCTGGAATTCTTCCCTCGGCGATTACGTAGAAATAACAACAACGTAGGAGTTCCCACTTTCACTTCCCCCGGTGCGCCATTGTTTTCAATGGGTATGCAGTTTCAGTCGGCGGCATGAGCGCCGCTACGTGGCAACCGCCGGGACTAACAATCCGGTTGGACCACCTCGATGGGGCAGATCACTGGGACCCGATGTGGTCGACCATTTGACCTTCTGCAGCTGTCCCCGCATCGTCTGTATCTTATGGAGTCCGTCATGAACGCGATCATAGTCTACTCGTTCACCGGTAACAATCGCCTGCTTGCAGACCGCGTTGGCAGCCAGGCAAATGTAGAAATCGTTGAGGTGAAGGAAAAGCGCAAAAGGGATAAGCTTTCGGTCGTCATGGACTTACTGTTCAAGCGCAATCCGCCGATCGAAGCCTTGCGCGATGAAGACAAAGCTCTGGTCCGTGTGCTGTTCGTGGCTCCGGTCTGGGACCGCCACGTCGCCCATCCCATGAAGTCGGCAATGCGCCAGATGAGAGGGCGGTTTAACGCCTGCGCTTTTGCGAGCCTTTGCGGAACCCATCGGCCTGGTCAGGAAGCAATGATAAGGAGGGAGGTATCGGTCTGTTCAGGCACAGCGCCAAGCTTTGTTTGCGAACTCCCTGTGACGGACCTGTCGACGCCTGAGCGTTCCCTCACCGGAATTGCCGCATCGAACTATTCGATTTCCCCAACGGACCTTGAGCGCTTTTCAGCAAGGATCGAGAGGCTGATCGAATGGCTCGATGCCTCCTGAGGATGGGCGATCGCGCCCTGGCGCTGATTGACCGGCACGCTGCCAGGGCCCGTTCAGCCGGAGCATCAAACCGCAGGTTATTCGTTCTGATTGAGCCGAGCCGAAGGGCTGATACAAGTCTTCAATACGGAATCAGGGGGCCGCGATTGCTCCTTCTACGCAATACAAGCTTAATGCTGTCCAATCACGAGTAATGATCATTCATGCCCGTGACGACCGCCTCAACCCGGTCGCAGTGGCATATAGGATCCGCGGCGGGATTCCGGGCGCCAAGCTGGTTATCTTCGACCGGGCGGTCACCTATTGCTTGGTCATCATGAAGAAGTCGCCCCGGAGGTCGCCACCCATTTTCGGTAGTTTGCAGCTGGGTCGTACCCATTGAGTAAGTGTTCTCATCGAGCCCAAGCAAGCGCGGCCGCTAGCTCAGCATGTCTTCGTAAAACAGTGCGAAGCGGCGATGGCCC
>CAZWVH010000136.1:0-2413 GCA_964636945.1 uncultured Caulobacterales bacterium
GCTCAAATCCGGCGGCCAGCGTGAGCACCGTCATGATGGCGATGGTGCGGTAGCCAGCAGCGACGGAGATCACCCCTTCATTTTCGTCGGTCGCGACCGCAAACGCGGTTTTTGCGCGCTCGCCAGCCTCGGGCGCATACTTCCAGGTCAGCCAGACGATCAGTGTGGCAAGCGCCGTCAACAGCACCGCCGCCAGCGGCCCCACCGTCGGATCGCCCCACACATCCCGCTTGAGCACCGCCCATTGGCTCATACGTCTGGTGTCAGATTGTGTCACGTTTCCCCCGCTGCGTGCCCGCGCCCTTGGAAAGGGAATAACAGAAGCGGTAATGCCCGTCAGCAGGGTGTGCGTTGATTTGAGGTGTCGGCGATGAGGCGCACCGCGGGGATGTGTTGGCGCAAACCTGCTCAATTCAAACCCGCCAAACTGTTGAGGCTGGGGGGCAATGCTCGCCTGACAATGTGCTTTGCCTAATATCCTGGCTGTCAAAGTGTGACAGTGTGACAAGTCAACCGCCACAACGGATTTGGGCGATTTCAAAGTGTGACGCGCGCAGACCATGTCACACTTTGAAAAGTGGCGAGATGCGTTGTCATTGCTCAGATGTCACACTGTCACACTTTGGAGCGGGGGGCTCCAGGTAACGGGCCCAGGCATCGTCAAATTGCACGCGGTCGTAACCGCGCTTGCGGTCATGGGAGCCCGCGACGCGCGATTGCTTTGGCTCAATCCCAAAATCCTTGATAAGCCGGGCAAGCTGGTGGGGCGTGATGGGCTTTTTCTGCCGGCCCCATTCACTCCAGACTGCATCTTTGTCATCGGCAAGCGCATTACACATATCTTGCGATGAAAGGCGAAGAGCGTCTCGCTCATCAAAGATGCGACGGATGTCCGCGAGCAGCTGAACGCGGTGGCTGTTCTCATCGGTCGACACCCCGGCGCTCAGCGCAATGGCCGCGTCACGCGCCTGACTGGGCCAGACCCCACCGATGGCGTCGGCGATGGCGATCAGCGGGCGCCAATTGTCCGCCGCGCGATCATTGAGCGCCTCGGGCAGCGCGGGGTCGATGTCGCCAAGATTGAGGTCGAGCGCCAATCGCGCCATTCTTCTGCGCAAGGCGTCAAAAACATGCCCCAAACGCGTACTGTCCAAGCGCTCCACGCGCTCTTCTTTGGTCTTACGCTTGAGGGTGAGCGGGATGGATCGATCTTCCAGCGTGTCAGGCAACCGGCCAATGCCGGCCATGACCAAGGGGCAGCAGACGGCAAATTTGCGTGGTTCATGATCTTCGCCCACTGTGCGGATCACAGACCCGTTTTGCTCCCATCCCGCATTGAGGATGCCGCGCATGTCATCCGACTTGGTGAGAAAGGTATCGACCTCATCAAGCAACAAGGTGGGCCGTGCCAGTTCGATGGTGCGAAACACGGCTGCGGGCGTAATGTTTGAGGCCTGGAGCGGCTTTTCCACCAGCCGTTCAATGACGCGAAGCAAGGTGGACTTACCGCAGCGCTTTTCCGGGCTTTGGATGGCGAGGCGTGGAGAGTGGTGAAACCTGTTCGCGATGAAGGTGAACACGCACCACAAAGCAAGCGCAACAGCGCCATGGGGCGGCAACACCACATAGCGTTCGATTGTCCCGACCACCTCTTCCATAACGGCTTGGGGGTCAATCGGCCCGTCCCACGGCTCGGTTGGCGGGATGTTGAGCGGCTGGCCTTGTCCTGTTTCGGCGTCGCCGGATCGCGCCCGCTTGACGGCGTCATCAAGAGTGCTGACACGCACGCCCATTTCTTCAGCCTCTGACTTTCGCACGCGGTCATAGTCCAGTGCAGGCAACAGTGAGAGACGCTGAACTGTCTGGTTTGGCGCATCATTCGAGGGCTGTGCGGGCGCATCGGCCCCCAGCGCAGCCGCGACAGTCGCGGCTGCATCAAAGCCATTGGGTGGCGAGGCGGCCTGATCTTTCGATTGCTGATCAGATTGGGGTGGCGGCCCATGGTCATGGCGCAGCGCCCCAGGCTTGATCTGAACCGGGGGGATAGTGGGATCGACTACCATCGGGCCACCTCGCGCGGGTTGGCGATGCCCGCATTGAGCCCGCTTTCGATGGTGGCCAACACCGCGCGCGGTCCATCATCATCGACCAAGCCGTTATGGCTCGCGGCTTGATAGAGCGCGGCGCAGGCCGGTTCCTTGGGCAATCGAGAGGCCCCCACCAAGGTCCCGAGCGCGTAAGCGGCGCGGTTGAGCGCGTCATTGCGTGTACCGCTTGCTGCGTTCGCCACGGCGTCAACCTCACCCACCATGGCCTTGCGCGCATAGCGACACGTCCTGCCTGGCAGGGCGACCGAACGCACACGAATGGCTCGCGGGGGCGTGCGTGGCTTCTTCCTGACCGCCTCCACCAG
>CAZWVH010000137.1:0-2304 GCA_964636945.1 uncultured Caulobacterales bacterium
AACAACCAGCGTGGGATCAAGTCCGGCGCGAACATGGCCAGCAGCCCCATGAGGGTCTCAGCCTCGGCGCACTCGGCCTTGGCCTGCTCAATGGCGAGGCTGAAGGTGGCGAACACCGGCGTGGGATACGGAGCGTTCTTCGGCGCGCGCTTGATCAGCTCTGGCAGGTGTTCAATGTACTGATCAAAGGACCAATTCCGCCCCCAGCAATAGGACCGGGCATGGGCCAGCGCGAGCGGCAAGCAATCCAGCGCATCGGCCAGCCGTCCCGCCGCGTCATGCGCCGTGTCTTTGTTGCGCGCCTGCTTGAGCAAGAACTCGATCGCCGTCTCGCGCGAGAACACATCCACCGGCAGCTCGTCGGCCTCGCCATGCCAGTCCGTGACCCGGGTGGTGATCAACACATGGGCGTTGTCACCGGGCGTGAGCCTGCGGATGACGCTGGGGTCGGCGGCGTTGTCGTAAATGAGCAGCCACGGTTTCCGCGATTGCGCGGCCGTGATGTGATCCAACGTCACGCGTGCGGCTTTCTCTGGCTCCAAAGCGTCGAGACCTGGAACGAAGCGTGCGCCCAGTTCAGCAATGTCGGAGATCAGCGTTTCCTCGGTTTCCGCGCGCAGCCACCACACACCCTGATAGCGTTCGCGATGACGCCAGGCATATTCCTTAGCGAGCACTGTTTTCCCAACGCCGCCCATGCCCTGCAGCGTCATATGCACATTGCCGGAATTGCGCAGAGCCACGGCGTGGCGGCCGTGCTGCAACTTGGCGTCGAGATCGGCGAGCAGGTCGTCCCGCCCCGTAAACCCCTTCACCGCCGCGATCTCGGGGTGACGGATCTGCTGGCCAGCGACGCGATAGCGCTCCCAATTGACGACGGCCTCCGGCCGGTCCTCCAGCCCAAGGGCCACGCGCACGACGGTTGCAAAGGCGTCGTGGTCGTCCATCAACGGAACCAAGTCGGTGTAGGCGAGAATCTGCAAGTTTCCGATGGGTGCGATGTCGGCGATCCGCAACACGATGAGGCGCTCTTTGTCGTTGAGCGGGTCGCCGTGCAGAGCTGTCATGTATTCCGCGCGGCAGTAGTCTTTTGTTTGATAGGTTTCACCGAGCAGCGCGATGGTTCGAGCGCCCGACGCATAGGCCTGCTCCATGCGGTGCATAAATGCGGCATGGCCAAAATCTTCGCTTTGGTGAACGGGAACCTTCCCCGCCTCCCGAATGATCCGGGCGATCTGATCGGCCAATGGCGCATCGCCGCCCGCCCGAGAAATGAAAAAGTCCGCCGACGCCCAAGGTTCCAATGTCACAGCCCGCCCCCAATCGGTTACCTCACCAGTAAAGGCGAGCCGCCTGATCTGTGCAACCCGAAATCCGATGCGTTGCACAAACAGCCATGCGTCTGCCGTCGGGCTGAATGTCCTTGCTGGAGTGCTGAAGCGGTCTTCTCCGTGAGCGTTGTAGGCGACCGCCAGGCGCCAGTTGCACAGTGAGGCGATTGGATTGGAGCTGACGCAATCGAAACCTGAAAATCTGAGCGGCCCAATGTCGGGGTAAAGCGGACAGTCGCCGCCAGCCCGGCATGCGGCAGGGGCTGGTTTGCTGACATCCGGACAACGCGTCGGCGTGGTCGGGTGGCTGCGCACGCGCCTCGTCCTCTACGCCGCATGCGCGCTGGCAGAGTAATGTACGTCATGCCGTGCTGGTGATGGCGCGGCCACTACCGCCAGGGAAAGCGCAGGCCGCGGCGGCGGGGTTGGGGGGGCTCTGGTTCTGGGTCTGGTTTATCAGGCGCGTCTTGCGAGCGCGATTGAGAGTCTGCGCTCGCCTGCGGCGGTGTAGCGCCATCGGCTTGGCTGTCGGCTGGGCCATTGCTGGAGAGTGTCGTCCGCAGATCGGCCAAAAACGAGGCAAGGCCGTCTTCAGCGGCGCCGGCAATACGCAGGTATTTTTCGGCCAATGCGAGCATTTGCTCGACCGAACTCGCCTCTTCTCGGGCCATACCCATGGCGCGCTCAAAGCCGGCCCGGTCCACGCCCAAGGCGGCGAGATTGACGGACAAACCCTCCTCGGAGCGTGAACCTTGATTGCCTTCATCGTGTCCCTCACGCGCATGTTGCATTGCCCTGAGGATCACGGCGGCCACTTGGCGTTTAACGTCCATGGGCAAGTGATCTGGCGGGGTGTCGATGGTGTTGGCCGCAAGCAGCTTGGCGATGGGCTCGCGCAGGTTCTCATCGGCGAAGATCTGATCCACCAACTCATCAGAGATTTGATTAGGATCGATGCCGGCGGGATCCGTTT
>CAZWVH010000138.1:0-2279 GCA_964636945.1 uncultured Caulobacterales bacterium
AAGTCGGCGAAGCTTGGATAGCCGCCATAGTGGGAAAACCGGGGATATTCGGGCGTATACTGCATCATGTCCGAGACCACGATCAGTTCAGTGCGATCGGCCGACACCTCGATGAGGTGGTCCTGCAAGGCGAGCAGTCCCTCAAGGATTGGGCTGGCCTCGCGCGGGCCAGATGCCTCCGCGGCGCGAGCGGCGGCTTCGATGCGGTCGTCGTAAAATTGCTCATAGCGCGCTTCATTGGCGGCGCGCTGGGCGCGGGTGTCGAACAGGAACGAGTCCGTTTCCGGGCTCGGCGGTTTGCATTCCGACAGGATTTCCTGCAGCGGCGCGTCGCGTTGATCGGTCAGGCCAAACACTGATAAGCGGCCAAAAGTGGGCAGGCCCGGATCGCGGGCGAGGGCGGGGATCACCTGCTGGATGTAGGCGCGCCATTGCGGATCCACCGCATCGGTTTGATCGATCAGTAGCACGAGGTGGATCGGCTTAGCGTTCGGCGAACATCCCGAGGCGTCGACAATCACTTCAGCCTTGGCGATTTCTCGCCAAATCAGCACACCAGGCAAAGAGGCGCCCACCGCACACACCGCAATGATGGCGCCAATGGCCCCCAAACGGCGCGTGCGCGCGGCGCGTTTTTCCCGTTCTCGCCGCTCCTTGCGGGTCCTGGCCCTACGCATTTTACGCCGTCTTGCGCGCGGGCGCGCGTCCAGATTTGGCGGTTTTGTCGTCCAGGGTGACATCGCGGGCGGGCTTGGGCGCTGCGCCAGGCCCTGAACCCGCACTTGAACTGGCGGGCGCCGGACCGGACGGACGCGGCGCGCCTGATTTGCCCTCTTCTTGTTCGATTTCCTTGGCGCGTTGACTGCGCGCTGTGGCCTGGGCCTCCGCCACAGACACCGCCAAATCATGCTCCAAATTCAATAAGACCTGGCGCAAATCGGCCAATCCTTTGCCATAGGCGCGCTCATTCTCATCGAGCCGTTTCTCCGCATCCTCAAGCGCCTTGCGCGCCCTTGTGGCCTGAGGGACCTCGACGGTGAAGCGCGCGGAGATATCGTCCATGGACGGCGTATCTCCCCCTTCTGCGTGCGCCGTGGTTTCGCGATAGATTCGCACCAAGTGCTCAGCGCGCATGCGCAGATCGTCCAACTGATATTTCGCGTTGAGTTCGATCTGTTCCACTTCCGTCATGAGATGACGGGCGGCGTCCACGGCGTCGCGGTCGGCGTCAATCTCTTCGTCTAAATCGGTTTGAATGGCTTGGATTGCCTGTCGCGCCGCCGCGTGGAAATCATGGCGCAAGTCTTCGAGCCGGCGACGTGCCGTCCATAGGCGTTTGGCGGTCTGCCCATATCCCGGATAGGGCTCGAAAAAGCCTTGCCAGCCCTTATAGGCGGCGAAGATGAATCCCATCGCTGAAAACGCGGTGAATGCGACAGTGAGCACCATGGGGCTGAGATCGCCAATGATGGCGCCAGACTCCGATGAGGCGGCTTCATTGATCCGACGCAGGGCCATAAGCGCGCCCAGGGCAACCGCCGCCGCCAACGACCCAAGAAAGGTCAGCAGGCCAGAAATCTTCCAAGGAAACAATTGGTTGTGACTTGCCATTCTCAAGCCGACCATGCCCGCCATCAGGCCCAGGCCCACATTGGCCCCGCTGACCAAAAGGCCTTCAAAGGATGCCCCGATCAGGCTTTGCCCTTCAATCAGAAAAAACGGTGTGTTGAAGGCAGCCTCAAGCACCAGAATGACGGCGAGCCAAGCGCCGGAAACAATTTGATCACGTGGGATCGCTGGCTCGCGCGTGAGTTTATTCTGCATGCGAAACAGGCGCAGGTCCCGCTCGGCTGCCATCACTTCGCGTTCGGCCGCGATCAGATCGTCACGATGTTCGGCGCGCGCATTGGCAATCTCAAGCTTTGCCCGAACGCCAGCCTCGTCAGCACGCGCTACATCGAGCCGCGCGCCCAATTTAAGCATGCGTGTCGTTGCGCCGGTCGCGGCGTTGTGGAGTTCCTCGCGCACGCGGGTAACGCCTTCGGTGAATTCGGCCGCCACTTGCGCTTCCGCCGCTCTCGCGCCGTCATCTTCCGCCCCATGGCGGGTCGCTGCGCGCAAGAGCGCCTTGTCACGCATCGCTTTGGCGCCATTGGCGGTTTTGGACACCGATACGCCCCCGGTACTGATCACTTTGGGCGGCTTTGCGCCCGACAACGCAGCTTTTCGCGCCATATACAACCTGCCTTTTTAAGCGAATCTCTAGGGTGCTTCGCCGC
>CAZWVH010000139.1:0-2215 GCA_964636945.1 uncultured Caulobacterales bacterium
CGTGGGTGACTTCAAACTTGCCCACGGCGAGACGATAACTGATGGTCACGTCGCGCTGCTCGTCAACTTCTCCCATACGGAATTCACCCGCGGGCAGCACGACCATCTCCGGCATCCAAGGAGGGCAGAGCGCATCCAGCCGACAATCGCGAAAGCTGTCTCCGCGATCAAGATCAGCCAAGAATTGAGCGTTGCGCTCGGCGATGACAACCTGATCATAATAGGCGTTCTCGATCGAAGTGCGGTAAATAAATCCGCTCAGCCCCAACGCCGCCATGCCGCTCAGGACGACCAGAGCCCCGGCACGGCGCACGTGCTGGGCGGTCGAACACGCATCCAAATAGCGTTGCGCAGGGGCAAGGTCATGCCGCCATTGCGGACTGCGTCGCCGCAACGCTTTTGCCTCGCGCAGCATGGAGCCGCGGTGGACAAGCATTTGGCGTTTGCGCGCCTTGGGGGCCTCTTCCCATTCCTTGGCGGCTTGGACGGCCTGTTCAAGGCGAATGAGCGCGTCGCGTTCTGAGTCCAAAACAGCAACAAGGGCCGGCCAGCGGCGCAGCAACGCCTCATGGGTGACCTCAACCACCGCATTTTCGCCCATCCCTCGCGTAACCAGCAGGCGGCGCGCGATAAAAGCGTCCACCACGCGACGATCGCGTTCGTTTTCAAAAGCCCCAAGCTGAGCCGACTTGCGCAACGCCGACAGGCTGGCTCGATCGATCTTGACTAAGGCGGGCAAAAAGACGGCGCGCAACACGTCGCTGCGCACTTTGGCGTCCTGGGCAACGCCAGCATCGTTCAGGGCCGCCTGAGCTGCAGCTGCGATGGCGGCAGTGACGCCGCCGGTGCTTTTCAGATTCTCAAGTTCGATGGATTGGGTGTTGGCGTGTTCACGCATCAGCCGCTCCAAGGCGAAGGCGAGCAAGGGCAACGCGTCTTCTTCGCCTTGGATTTCCTTTTGCAGTTCAGCGATGACATCGGGCGAGAACACCGGCGCTTTCTTGCCGGCTTTGGCGCGCAAAACTTCGGCCGGCTCGCGGATCACCCGACCAAGTTCCGCCGTTGGCACAGGCGGTAAACTCAAGGTGCGTTGGTGAACGCCCGACAGCTCCGGCGCGTTCTGCAACCTGGCATAAGTGTCGGAGCGAATGGTGGCGATGAAGACGGCTTCGCCGGCGTCGAGCGCAGCGCGCACCAGGTCTAACACCTTTGTGTTTTGGACCCTGTGCTCGGCGGCGAACACTTCTTCAGCCTGATCAATCGCCAGGACGGGCAAGGGCGCGGGCGCATCGTCATCCAGCACAGCGCGCGATTTGGCTTTGGCGCGGATTGCGCGCAGGCAATCGACAAACGCGTCGGGCGATTCAAGGAACGCGCGCAATGTGGCGCGGTCCTGCGGTTCGCCAAACCGAGCGTAAATGTTTTCCAGGGCCGCCAGTAGGCCGTCGCGACCGTCAATGGCGCCCTCGTTCACCCGCATCACCTTAAGCGGCGCCCAGTTCACGTCATCGCGCGTCAAACGCGGCCATAACCCCGCGCGCAGATAGGAGGACTTCCCCGCCCCAGATGCGCCAAGCACCACCCACATGCGCGGCGCACGAGCTTGAGCCAGTCCGCGCAGGGCGGCAATCCCGCGCGCAATGTCGGCGTCCCGGCCAAAAAAGACCGCCGCATCTTCAGCCTCCAAGGGATCAAGTCCGCGATAAGGCGCTCGCCAGCCATGGGGTCCATTCGGGTCGGTTTGCAGATCAAAGCTCTCGGCGGCAACGCCAGCTTTGACCAATCCGTTCTTCAGCCGAGTCAGACCATCTGTAGACAGATAAACAACATCATTGGCCGATGTGATGGGATGAATGACGGAAAAACGCTCATTGGGCTCGCCATAGAGACGCACCACCTGCCATTGCGCGGTCAACGAGCCGGGCAGTCGCTCAAGTGGGATATCCTCCAACATTAACGCAAACAGCGGTTTGTTTTCGCGGCGCGCCATATCAAATTCGTCGTAGCACCATTTTGAGGCAAGCCAGTTTTCCGAAACAAGGAACACCACGGCCTCACACCGGGTTGCCGCATCTTCAAGCGCAGTCAACCAACGCTCGCCTGCGGCAATACCGCCGTCAGCGTGAATGTCGAGAAACACGTCTTGACCGGGCTTCCAACCTTCGCGCTCCAGCCACGTTTGCAGCGCCAGCGCGCTGGCGTCATCCCGGCCCGA
>CAZWVH010000140.1:0-2093 GCA_964636945.1 uncultured Caulobacterales bacterium
CCAGTTTCGCGCGTCCGGCTTTTCCCGCCCTGTGGCGTCGCAGAATGCGTCATACTCGCCAAACGTCAGCGCATACACGCCCATGCCAAAGGCGGGCACGTAGACCCGGTGTTGAGGACCCTCGGTATCTCTTCGCTCCGCCTCGTCCCCCGGGGAGCCCATGGGAAAACTGTCGGCTGGAATGTCCGCCATGGGCCCCCATGCATCAGGGTGCGGGCGCGCGCCATCGCTAGTTTGGATCAATTGATCACCCAGGCCGATGCGCAAGGCCGCGCTTGCCGTTTCTCGTATGGGCTCGGGCAGGCCCTCCAAAAGCGCCACGGCTTTCGCCTCGTCGTTGCCGGCGTTTAACACGCCCACGCCATAGCCAACCGCCAGCGCCATCTGGGCTGCATCTTCAGACGTCGCCGCATCCGCCAGAGCACGCAACGCACTTTCAGCCCGCGGATCGCCCAATTTGGCTAACGCCACCGAACACGCGCATCGCAAATCCGTCGCTGCTGAACTGTCTAATGTCACGCGCGCCAGCACTTCAGCGGCTTCAGGGCGTCGCAACCACCCCAACTCCCGCGCCGCCGCTATGCGCACCGTTTTCAAGGCGCCATTCTCAGGCGCGAGCGCGCGCATGAATTCCGCGGCGCCATCGCGCACGCTGCTCGTGGCGAGCAGCTCAATGGCATGCAGGCGCAATTCATCGGGCGTATCGCCAATCACCTGATTAGCCAGGCATTGGCTCGTGGTTTCTTGGCCAGCGTCATCATCAGCCAATGGGGTTGGATACCGCGCCGCCAACAGCGCCATGGCCGCCCGGCGCGAGTCGATATCTTTCAAAATGCGCGCTGGTTGGCCGCCATCGGCGCGAACACCGTTCGCAATGTCATGGAGCCGCTCGCGCTGATACCTGGGAAACGCCGCAATGCTCGGCTGTTGCGTCGCCAGGAGGGGTTGGTCATCAATCCAATCTGCGCCACCGGCCGGGCCAAAATACTCCAGTTCGGCAAATGGATCGAGAATGGGCAGCTTGCCCTCCCGAAACGCCTTGTTTTGCTCATAAAGGCGCCCGGCGATCTGGAAGGCCTGAAGCACGGCGGCTAACAGCACAAGATCCAACGTGGCGCGCAGGGCGAACACCACTTGCGGGCCCGGTGTTGCGCCTTGTTTGATCGGGGAACCGTTGGCGACATCAAACACTTCCGACCAATCAACGAACGGGACAGCTTTGGCCAATTCCGCGCCGAAGAAGCCGACCCAGGCCCAGACACTCTTGGCGATGGCAAGAAGCGAGGACTGGTCGGCCAAGGCATCGGGCATGTTGAAGGCATCGCCCCAATGCATGTCCACCTGCCGCAGGCCCACCGGAATCAGCACAAACAAAAACACCAGTGAAATCAACGCTTCATCGCGCAAATCTTCGGCAAAGCCGATGCGCTGAGTGTCGCGGTCCTCGCGTCGGGCGACGAAAAAGGCGTCGCGATCATCTTCGATCCAAGTCCAGCGCCGAACAATGGCGAAAATCACCACCACACCAGCCACGACACCAATGAGACCATAGGGCGCAGGTGCAAACACCCCAATACCCAGCCCAGCGGCGATCCAGGCGAAGCCCAAAGTATAGCGCAAAGGCCAGGGCTGCACTTTGGTTCCCGCGAGAATCGCCACCGGCCGAGCCAGCACATAGTCGACGGCGCTGAGCACAAAGGACGGCGTGCGCCACACCACATAGACCACAAAACGGATCACACTCGCCGAAATTTGCATCGGCCAGCGCAGCCATTTGGGCCGTCGTGCAATCCATGCGCTGACCCGCGACCCCAGCCGAACGCTGCGCCAACGCCGGCGCAGGATGGGCTCAACCCCCACAAAGATCGCGAACACGGTCACCAAACCCACGGCAAGCAATCCGCCGCCAACGGGGATGTCTTTTTGCCCATCGGCGGCTGGTTCGGCATAGGTGGCGGTCAGAAACACAACTAGCCCAATGAGTCCCGCGATAATCCAACCGGCAATCGGACCAATGCTCGGGCGAACCAAAACGTCGCCGACAATGCGCGTGGGGTCATTACTCGCCAGCGCGCGCTCATCCCAGCTCAGCC
>CAZWVH010000141.1:0-1998 GCA_964636945.1 uncultured Caulobacterales bacterium
GTCGAGACTGCCGAGATAAAGATCCTGAATGTCGGGCGGGTTGGGTTTGAGGATCACTTGAAACTGATAATAGTGCTGCAGCCGGTTGGGGTTTTCGCCATAGCGGCCATCCGCCGGCCGGCGCGACGGTTGAACATAGGCCGCCCGCCAGGGCTTGGGTCCCAGCGCGCGCAGCGTGGTGGCCGGGTGCAGCGTGCCCGCGCCCACTTCGGTGTCGTAGGGCTGTAAAATGGCGCAACCGCGCGCAGCCCAATAGCGCTGCAGCGTCAGGATCAAATCTTGGAAACAAGCGGGTTTGGTGGTCGCGTCGGTCATGGGCAAAGGCCCTAGCCTCTTGACGCCGTGCGGGCAAGTCGATTGGTCTGGATCTCAATGCGCACAAACCGGGCGCTAAGGGGGTTGGGGTTGCATGACGGATAGACGCTGGTTCATCGGCTATGGCTCTGAGCAATATGGGCCATTCACCCAAAGCGAGATCGAGGCCATGCGGGCGCGCGGCGAGATCGATCCAGAGCTGGGCGCCTATGCTGTCGGTGGTGCAGCGCATGATAGTGTGTCGGGGAAGGTTGGCGGCGGCGGCTCTGTGAGCGTGATTATCCCCATGGGGCCGTTTTGGCGCGTACTGCGCGCTGCGATTGCGTTAAGTTTGATGCTCACCGTGGGCTATGTGGCATGGATGACCGTTGATGCGCTGCGCTATCAGGCTGATCCGGTTGGGTATTGGGATGTGCAGGCAAGCGTGAGCGCAACGCTCGCTGAATTGGTTCTGCTTTGGATCCATGGTGTGGTGGGAGTGATCACGACGATCCTTTTTCTGCGCTATACCTATCGCGGCATGAAAAACACTCACGTCATCGCACCGCCGGACGCTAAGTTGATTTCACCTGGCTGGGCGGTGGGCTGGTATTTTATCCCTGTAGCCAACTTGTGGATGCCGCTGCTTGCCGTCCGGCAGATGTTTCGCCACAGCGTCGCGCCCGACGCGCGGGAACACAGCATTGATAGGCTGATTAGCATTTGGTGGGGGCTGTGGCTGATTAGCAATCTGCTGATTTTTCCCAGTGCCTACCTTGCTTTTCAAGCCACCAACTGGGACGGCAATTTGATCAATGAGAGCTATTATGCCATCTCGTTATGGATCGATGTGATCGGGTCCGTTTTTTACGCTTTTGCCAGCGTTGCCGTGCTCGGCTTTTTCGGGGTGCTGGCGCGCGCTCAGGACGAATGGGGTGCTGGTCAGGATTTGCGTTAGGCGGTAGTCCGTCGCCGACTATAGTCTGGCCAGGGCTGCATCAATGGGAGACGCGCCATGCGAACGATCCTCGCTCTTGTCACACTGTTTTCCTATGTCTTTGCGCAACCAGCGTCGGGACAGGAATATGTGGTGGTCACCGGCACGCGCGCCGAACAAGAATTGCCCGGCGTGACCTTACGGCGTACGGGGGATTTCCTGCTCTTGGCGGTGCGCGTGGAAAACGATTCGCGCGAAGAAGCACTACGCGTTGAGGAGATGTCCGCCACACTTGACAACATGCTCGATCGAGCCAGCGAGGTTCCCGACATTGAGCTGGGCATTGTGCTGGATGACAATCTGTTGCGGCCTTTAGTGCGCGGCGATTATCGCCCCTATATTCGCGCCGGATCGCGCCCCGACACCAGCGTGATCTATGTGCGCGTCAAAACACCCATCCCCGAAGAGGACGCCGACGCGCTCGCGCTGGCGAACCAACTGGCCGCCTTTATTGACGATGTTGAGGTTCAAGGGCGCACCGAGCTGATTTCCTCGACTGGCGTTGAGGTCAGTATAGTCGACCCACAACAATATCGCGGTGCGCTGATCGAACTGATCACCGACGAAATCAATCAAATCACACGCAATCTCGGCGGCGATTATGCCGTGGTTTTAGACGGTATGGACCAGAAGATCACGTGGACGCGGATGAGTGATACCGAATTGGCGTTGTATATTCCCTATGACTTTGTGGTTTTGCCTAAGAG
>CAZWVH010000142.1:0-1984 GCA_964636945.1 uncultured Caulobacterales bacterium
CATGCCTTCATGCTCACCGGCGTGCGCGGCGTGGGCAAGACCACCACGGCCAGGCTGCTCGCCCGCGCGCTCAATTATCGCACATCTAAAGTGGACGCCCCGTCCATTTCGCTCGACCCGCCGGGCGACATGTGTGCGCGTATCGCCGCCGGCCGCCATCCCGACGTGATGGAGATGGACGCGGCCAGCCGCACCGGCGTCAACGATATCCGCGAAATCCTCGATGGCGTCAGCTATTCGCCCGGCGAGGCGCGGTTCAAAATCTATGTCATTGACGAGGTGCACATGCTGTCCACCTCCGCCTTCAACGCCTTGCTTAAAACGCTGGAAGAACCGCCGGCACACGCCAAGTTTATCTTCGCCACCACTGAAATCCGCAAAGTCCCGGTCACGGTGTTATCGCGCTGTCAGCGTTTTGATCTGAAACGCGTCGATCCTGAGGTGCTGACCGACTATTTGGCCTCGATCTGTGAAAAAGAGGGCGCCAAGGTCGACGAGGACGGGCTCAAGCTGATTGCGCGCGCCGGCGAGGGCTCAGTGCGCGATGCGTTGTCGCTGCTCGATCAGGCCATCGTTCAGGGCGGGGACGGCAAGGGCAAGGCGATCTCCGCCACAGCCGTTCGCGACATGTTGGGTCTAGCCGATCGCTCGGCCACATTCGACATTCTTTCCGGCGCGATGCGCGGTGATGGCGCTGCGGCGCTGGCCGAGTTCGATCGCCAATACGCCGCGGGCGCTGAACCGGTCACGGTGATGCGCGATTTGCTTGACCACTGCCATGCTGTCACCCGCGCCAAGGCGCTGGGCGAGGCCGCGCGCTTTACCGATGCGGCGGACTATGTGGCGCGCGTGCGCGAGGTGGCGGCGGGCATTGAGATGGGCGCGCTGTCGCGGGTCTGGCAGATGCTGCTCAAAGCGCATGAGGAAACGCGCACGGCGCCTGATCCGCGCATGGCCGCGGAAATGGCGATTTTGCGTGTGGCTCACGCCGCCAGCGTGCCTCCGCCTGAGGAGGCCATGCGGATTTTGGCGGGGCATGCCTCGGCCACAGATAACCAAGGCGCGGGTGCGGGCGCTACTGCGAGCGCGGAGCGCATGCCCAGCCACGCCTCATCTGCGCACACGACATCTGCAACCACTGCGAGCGCCGGTGGGCTCACGGCCGTGGCCCAGCGGGTCGACCCGTCGCCCGACCAGCGGCCCCAGCCCGATGAGACGCCCGGCGTTGACCAAGACGAGGACGACGCTCCGCGCCGCCAACCGGCCGCTGATGGGCAGGGCGTCGCCATTCGCACACTGGCTGATGTCTCCGCGCTGGCCGAAGCCAATCGGGATTTGCTGCTCAAGGCCGAAATCGACCGCGGCATGCGCCCCGCGCGCATTGAGCCGGGTAAAATCGTTTACGCGCCCACCGACTATGCCAGCGAGGAACTCTCGGCCAAGCTGTCCAAGGCGCTGCGCGAATGGACCGGTGAGCGCTGGTTTGTGTCGGCCGAACGCAACGCCAGCCAAGCTGAAACGTTGTCAGAGCAACGAAAACGCGAACAGGCTGAGCATTTGGCCGCCACCAAGGCCGATCCGGCGGTGGCCGCTGCATTTGACCTTTGGCCCGAAGCAGAGATTGTCAGTATTCGCGACCGCAGCGACGACCCCCGCGAAGACGGAGAAGGAACCAGCTCATGAAAGACCTTGGCGGCCTGATGAAACAGGCGAAACAAATGCAAGAGGCCATGGAGCAAGCCCAGGCCGAAATTCAGGCCATGGAGATCGAAGGCGTCTCCGGGGGCGGACTGGTGAAAATCACGCTCGCCGGCAAGGGCGAAACGCGCGGCGTCAGTATCGATCCCAGCCTGCTTGATCCCAATGAGACCGAAGTGCTGGAGGACCTGCTCACCGCCGCGTTCAACGACGCCAAGCGTAAGCTGGATGAGGCCGCCAACAAACGCATGGGTGAGGTCACCGGTCCCCTGGCCGGGATGATGCC
>CAZWVH010000143.1:0-1866 GCA_964636945.1 uncultured Caulobacterales bacterium
TCGTCAATACTCTGAGGCAGATAGCGTCCGTCGCCCAGTGTGATGGCGAGATAGCGGATATTATCCTGTACGAACTCAAGTGCAGCGATGATCTGCTCGTCAACTTGAGCGTTTGCGCTGCGAATGTCAGCAGCGACATCACGCAGTCCCGGAGAGCTCTGGGGCGCGTAGAACTCCGCATTGGAGCGCGAGATGGCTTCCCACGTGTCAAAACTCGACACGCTCAACAAAGGCACTTGGATAAACCAGCCCGGCGCCAGCGGTTCCATCTGGATTGCATCTAGTGGCGTTTGCTCCAGCTCGATGCGTGTTCCGCCGTCGACCATTTGCACTGTTATGTCGCGTTGCGGACCGTGCTGGGACCATGTGACCGGGCGCTCCCACCACCCCCTAAACGCTACCGCTTCGAAGGGCGCGGGAAAGCCGAGAAAGGCTGTGATGTCGTCACCCTGAACACGTCGATCCGAAATATCGCGCAGCGTGTAGGCGACATCCACAATGTCGCCGACACGAACATCATCGACCCGCACAAGGGCTGTCGCCAAACCAGTGATGATTTGCCAGTCCAGCATGGCCTCACGGCGCAAAATGTCTACGTTGGCGGTGTCACGCTGCTCAAAGACCTCACCGTCGCGAACCACCCGAACACGATTGATCTCAAGACTATGCCGTGTGGGATCGAACTCAATGAGCGCTTGGCCGGACTCCTCAAGACCTGCACGACTGGTTACCTGCACGACATGGCGGGTGAATGCCGTTTTCTGAGTTTGATCGACCCGCCATTGTTGGTCGATAAGCACATAGTGCACGCCAGCGATGGGATCGAACTGGTACTCGTCTTTTGAGGGCAATGGCCTTTCTATGACGAAGTCGGGTATCGGCGCGCGCTCGTAGGCGATATCGGCGGCGATTGAGACCGGGTCCTGGGCCTGCGAGATCGGCATCAGCGTGACCAGCGCAAACACTGTGAGAATAAAGGTTCCTCGAAAAACCCGTTCGGTACGCATCGTCGCCCCCGTTGCAATCGCGCAAATCTCCACAATTAACCAGCATTCCAGCCCATTGTGCGCTTCGTCGCAACAGGCCTCCGTTTCCAGCGCCCTATACTCGACTTTGACTCTGGGGAGAAACAGGCTCCGATTGCCATCCACCCTTTGCCCGCCCAACATACGGCTCTCGAACGCAATCGATGAGCAATATCAGAGCCTTAGTGACAGGACAGACCAAGTGCTGGCAATGTTGAATTACGAAACCTTGCGAAGCTACTGGCACGCGGACTGACTTCAGGGGAGCCGGAGGAACAAACATCCGATATGATGCGCCACATGCCAGCCGTGGACCTCACCACAAACCATATCAAATCAGCAGTCAGTCAGCCGGTAAGAGGAAATCTGAGGGCGGCCGCATAACGCTCCAAACCGGTTGGTCCACCTGGATGGGACAAGCCAGCAACGGATCAGGAAAAGACACAATTGAGACTTTGGGAACATTGGTACTCAACTCTCGTTTCAACCAAAAAAGGACATAGAAGGTCAAATCTGCAGGTCTACGGATCCATCGCTAACCGGCGCCTTCACGACCTCAGACGCACCGCCGCCTCAGGCATGGCGCGCCTTGGCCATGACCCGCACGTGGTCGAGCGCGTGCTCAATCACGCCACCACGTCGGCTGGCCCGCTGGCGCGAGTCTATCAGCGCTACGCTTACGAGACGGAAAAGCGGACGGCGTTGGAGGGTTGGGCGGGGGAAATCAAACAGATTACGGAGCGGGTTCTTTAAAACGGAAAGTTGTGATCCGAGCGGTCCCGTTTGATCACATCGCCGGCAAAACTTGATCCGCCTAGCACTATCAAGATATGGAGCGATT
>CAZWVH010000144.1:0-1864 GCA_964636945.1 uncultured Caulobacterales bacterium
GTGTTTGCGGGTAAGGGTGAAAGGGTGCGGTAAGAGCGCACCGCGTTCCCAGCAATGGGAATGGCATGGCAAGCCCCGCCGGGAGCAAGACCGCATAGGGATGGCGCGCACGCGCTTTGACGCGCGTGCAGATGTGTCTGCGCATCGAGCCGTCCGGGTGGGTCGCGCGAGGCGTCCAGCAATGGGCGTCCCAGAGGAATGATCGCCCCCCGCGCCAATCAGCTGATGGCGCGGGAGACAGAACCCGGCTTATCGGCCGCCTGACTGCGCCTTAAGCCTACTTCGCAGGGAAGCGTTGGACGCGGTATTGCGTCTGACCATCTGGGCCTGGGAAGAAGTCGATCTTAAACGGAATGTCCTTGCGGCAGGCGTTCATCAACCAGGCTTCCGACCAAGGCGAAGACGGCGAGGCGGGACGATCGGTGACCGTACGGTCGACCAGCTCGATGTTTTCAATCTCACAGACGACGCCGGTGTCTGACACATACACCACTGATGCGCGCTGTTTCAGATCTTCCAAGATGATTTGGCTCAGATCGTCACCGGCGAGTGAGTAGCCTGGCAGGACTGGCGCCAAAATTTCCACCGGCTCAGAGCTTGGCGGCGGAATGTCTTCGTAGGCGTTATCGTCAGATGCACAAGCCGTGATCGCCACAGCGAGCGCAAGTCCAGATATCATGCGAATTTGAAACATGTTTTCCCCTTACAAAAACTCGCCGATCTTCTCATCGGCGTGGCGAAACAGCCCCACGCCTAGTGATGAAGTGCGGCCAATCTTCGACGGTTTATGACACTTTTGGGGCGCAGCCAATGAAATGCGCTGTCTCACTGCTATTCTCATGCTAGGCCGCGTTTCACACGCAATGTTCAAAAGGAGGTGTCGATGAGCGATCCAATTACCGCGCCAGGCGAAACTGTGCAGGACCGCGATTTGGCGACGCAGGGTTTTGTCATGAACCACACCATGATGCGCATTAAGGACCCAAAGGCGTCTTTAGACTTTTACATCGGTGTGTTGGGGATGAAACTTCTGCGTAAGGTCAACATGGAAGCGGGGAAATTCACGCTGTACTTTGTGGGCTATGCTGATGAAGAACCACCTGCCGAACCGGAGGCCCTGCGCAACTATATGAGCCGGCGCATGGGATTGGTGGAGTTAACCCATAATTGGGGCACTGAAGATGAAGCCGGACCCGTTTATCATGACGGCAATAGCGAACCGCGCGGCTTTGGTCATATTGCCGTGACAGTGCCCGATTTGGAGGAGGCGTGTGAACGGTTTGAGCGCCTTGGCGTCCCGTTTCAAAAGCGCTTGCATGAGGGCTCGATGAAGACGCTGGCCTTCATCAAAGACCCTGACGGTTACTGGGTGGAAATCCTGCGCAAAGGTTAGGCGCAAAGGGCTAACCTGCCGCCGCTTTCGACTTCGCGGCGAGCCGTCGTTTGCGGGCCAGCATGTTGAGCACTTCCACAAATGCCGCAAACGCCATGGCCGCGTAGATATACCCCTTCGGCACGTGGCTGCCAAAGCCGTCGGCGATCAGCACCATGCCGATCATCAACAAAAAGGCGAGGGCGAGCATCACCACTGTGGGGTTGTTGTTCACAAAGTTGGACACTGGGCCGGCGGCCAGCAGCATGACCGCCACCGCAACGATCACGGCGATGACCATAACCGGTAAATGCGTGGTCATGCCGACCGCGGTCAAAATGCTGTCGATGGAGAACACCACGTCGAGCAGCACAATCTGTGTGATTACAGCGGCAAAACCCATGCTCACGCTTTTGGTGTCATAGAGCGGGTTTGCCGGCTCGGCGTCGATCTTGTGGTGAATCTCGCTGGTGGCTTTCCACACCAGGAACA
>CAZWVH010000145.1:0-1860 GCA_964636945.1 uncultured Caulobacterales bacterium
GGCTCGCCATTGGCGGTCGCATCAAAGCTCGCCACATTGGACACTTCTTGGCGGATGAACAGCTTGATCACATCGCCTTCATTGATGGTCGGGCGAAACTCGAGCTTCACACCGACATCCTTGCGTTCGATTTGGCTGAATACACGATCGAAATCGGGGCTGAGATTGGTGCCCGTGGTGATCGGCACTTCTTGGCCCACCACAATCCGGGCGAGTTCATTATCCAACGCTTTCACCGACGGGGTGGAGAGCAGATTGGAGTCGCTGTCCTCTTGGACGGCATTCAAAATCGCGCCAAACAGCGTGCCGTCACTTTCACCGCCCACGCCAATGGCCAAGCCATTGATCCCAAGCAGCGAATTGATCGCTTGCTGTTGGAGATCGCCTCCACCCTCGCCATCATCGTCCACGATGATGCCACCGGCGAGCGTCAGCAAGCTGGGGGCAGAACGGGAGAAATTGGATACAGCAAACGGCGTCGTAGTCTCGTCGTCCGTACCAGCGAGAATGAACTGAAGACCCAATTCGCGCGCCGCATCATCGGAGATTTCCACGATGATGGCTTCCACAAGCACTTCTTCGCGGCGAATGTCGAGCGCCTCGATCACTTGCATCATGGCGCTCAAACGCTGCGGCTCCATGCTCAGCACCAATGCGTTCGTGGCAACATGGTACGGGATTTGTGGCGCGCCACCTTCCAGCGCAACTCCCGGAGGCGCCAAGGAGGCGGCAAGGATGGACAGAATTTCCACCATCTCTTCCACATCAGCGTGTTTGAGATAGACCACCCGGAGCGACTCGCTCGGTTGAGCAGCGGCGTCCAAGTCACGCACAAGCGCCGCGGCCCGCGCCACATCCACCGAGTCCCCGCGTAACACCACGGTGTTTCCACTTGGCATGGCGATGGCTGACACTTGGCCAGGGCCACCATCGCGTCCCCGTTGCCCCGCCGGATTGAGGTCAGTGACCATGGAGGCCACTTCAGAAGCGGGCATATTCTCCAGTCGGATGGACCGCACAACAGAGTTATCCTCGTCCACATCATTCAGGATCTGGCGGATGCGTTCGATATTGCCGGCATAGTCCACGATCACCAGGCGATTGGCTGCGCTGTTGGCGGTGACCTGACCGCGGCCATTGACCAGCGGCTGCACCATTTGGGCAGCTTCCACGGCGTCAACATGGCGCAGTTGGAACACTTCGGTGGCGAACTCGTTGGCGCGCGAACCAACTGCGCCCACCGCAGTTTCATCTTCGGCGACCACGTCATCGGGCACAATGCGGTAACGGCTGGGCCCCGCCGGCACGACGGTGTAGTCCAATGTACGCAAGGTGGCCAAGAAGATATCGAAGATTTCGTCTTCTGAAACGGGCACGGACGATTTCACATTGACCTTGCCGCGAACGGCCGGATGGATGATGAAGGTGTAACCCGTAACCTCCGCCACATCGTCGATAAACGCGTGAATGTCAGCGTCGGTGAGATTGAGCACATGCTCCTCAGCAATCGCCGATGAAATTGGCGCCAGCGCAAGACAAGCCGCCGCGCCCATAGCGCGTGCTAATCTGAGCGGTGTCGATAGAAATGGCGTGGTCTGTAAGATCATCGCGCACGTCATCCTTTTCAGCCTCGATCACGCCACCGCCTTGTTCGGTGGTGACGCCGTCGCCCCAATATTTCAGCACATCGTGCCAAGTGCGACTACGTTTGCACCTGTAGGAGTCATCGAGTCCCGCGATCACTCAATTTGCAAACTCGTCGCGCAAAAGCGAATGCACATTCTACCTGCGTTCATCACAAGTCTCGCACATGTGGTGCATTGCGCGCTAGGGAAAATCAAGACTTGATTAACCTATTCG
>CAZWVH010000146.1:0-1855 GCA_964636945.1 uncultured Caulobacterales bacterium
CTCGCACGGCCATGCCCTTAGGTGCGTTGAGACCGTCGGCCCATTTCGGTTCAATGATTTCACCATCAGCCGAAATAAGGGAAATCCAGCCCTCCCCGTCCTTGTCACTGCCCTGACCGGACACATTGGAGATGAAATATCCGCCATTGGGCGCCTGGGCGACGCCTTCGGGATTGGCGAAGCCTTCAGCCACCCAGAGCTGCTGCAGTGTCGGAGCGGCCTGAGCGAGCGCTGCGGGCGTGAGCGTGGTTGCGCCAAGAACTGCGCATCCGATAATCGACTTCATGGCATGACCTCCCAATCTGGCGTGGTAAACCATGGTAACGACCCAAGCCCCCCAGGTTCAGTTACAAACACGTAGGGTTTCAAAGTTCACAGGACTGAACGCCGGCTAGAAGTCGCGACCGATCCGAAACTGGAGATCAGTGTCATTTGCGGCGTCGGAAACGCCGAACAAGGCGCCCACAAACCATCCCCAACCCTCGCCAAAGCCACCACTGATGACCGGGCCAGCCAGGTGTTCCTGTTCGTTAAATCCGCCAATCCCGGCGTCGGTGTTGCCAAAGTCGTTGTAGGTTTCGACGCCAAGGCGTAATCCATTGCCCAGGCCGCGGGTCACGCTCGTGCGCGCTTCGAGAAACACCCCATCTCTGGCGCGATCGCCGAAATCTCGATCCGCCAACAGCAATCCGCGCAAACGCCATCCCCCTCCCAAATCCCATTGATTGGTCAGGTTCACGCCAAATTGGTGCGATCGGTCATCGCCCTCGTTCAAACGCAGGTCGAACCGCAATGCACTGGCGACGCCCGCAGGCGTTTCCTCAAGGAATTGCCAGAGCAATTCACCTTGGACGAAGTTAAATTCCTGGCGGCCAGTTTCTGCGTCGCCGCCCTGGACAATGCCGCGCAGCCGTAGTGCCCCGTTGAGCGCCTGTTCATAGTGAAGCCGGTGCACGAAGACATCGTCCTCGCCATCCTCGCCTGGCGCGAATCCAATGCGGTACTCGAACGCGCGGTCTTCGGGGTCAATCGTGGGGCCAAACACGCTGCCCACGGTTTGCGCCTGGGCGCCAACAGCCGCCAACGCCGCAGTGATCGCAATCCCGATCGCAACACTCATCACTTGCATGCGGATACCCCCTCAAAAAACATCGGTCATCAAAGGCACAGGCGGGCCTCTCGACAAAGAGACCCGCCTGTGGGTACTGGGTGTTCAGGTATTACTGAGCCGAATAGGGCAGAGATGAATGGTGAAGAACGATCTTCACGTCACCCTCATCGTCTTTCACGTAACCAAAGCTGTACTCAACTTTGACTTCGTTGCCTTCGGTTGTGGTGAAAAAGTAGTTGCCCATCGCCATGGCGGTGTTGCCTTGGATGATGGTGCCTTCATTCTCCCAACGCACGTTGGTGTAGGGCGCGATGGCGAACCCTTTGTCTTCCTCAATGTCGCCGCCGACAAAGTAGGACAGCGCTTGATCAAAATCGCCGCGGAACTGATCTTCGGCCGCCAATGTTGGCTTGAACAGCACTTCGTGATCGCCAAAGGCGTAGAACTCCGCCACATGCTCGCGGGCTGCGGTGGTGTAATCGCCTTCCTCGGAATAGATTTTGCCGATTTTGACGATGCCCTCGCCCCACGCCGTCTGGGCCGCGGTGATTTCGGCTTCGGTCAGACCTTGCGACGACTCTTTGTCAGCAAGCGCCGGGGTGACCGCGACGCCGCCGAACACGCACGCGCTGGCCAGGAGATGCGAAAATTTGACTGTCATGGTGTATCCTCTCTGTAACTCACCATGCTTCAGATGGGTGTACAGTCGCATCGCGCGAATCGAAAGATCGGACACCTTCGATC
>CAZWVH010000147.1:0-1812 GCA_964636945.1 uncultured Caulobacterales bacterium
TTTCACGCCTGCCCTCACCTGACGCGTATCAGAATTACTCGCGCCCCATGTTCGTCAATCCCGCCGCCACCTCTAACGTCCGCTTGCGCACGCGATTGGTGGCGAGCCAGGGCATGACTTTGCGAACGCTGCGCGGCGCGGGTGTGAGATCTTCAGCAAGCCGATGCAGCGCATTGGCCAGGCGCTCAGCTGTTTCTCCCTCAGCGTCCGCAATCGCCGCCATGGCTTCAACGGCCGAGCGAAGAAGATGCGGATCAAGGTCTGGTACAGAGATTTGTTCGATCATAATCTCGGTGGACGCGGCCCGATGCAGGTGACTGCCGTCGTCCAGTTTGGCATTGGCGAGATGCGTGAGCGCCTTGTGATAGAGGCGTGTGCGGTCTGGGTTTTCTTCGGCGAATTTTGGGGCCAGCGTCGCCCGAAAATCGATCCAGGCTGAGGTGGGGAACTCGGGATGGTGCGCCAACGCCGCCAGGGCGGAGGCTGTCGACGACCACACCCATGGATCGGTGGCGTTGAGAAATTTCGGCAATACGGCGATGGCGCGGCGGCTGTTCTCGACAACATCCTGTGCGCCGGTCAATTGCGC
This sequence comes from uncultured Caulobacterales bacterium, assembly GCA_964636945.1. Lineage (GTDB taxonomy): Bacteria > Pseudomonadota > Alphaproteobacteria > Caulobacterales > Maricaulaceae > CAZADA01. Next base: position 590 of record CAZWVH010000147.1, read on the forward strand.
TTTGCTCAACACTGCCAAGATCGCGGCCACATTGGTGCGCCAATGGGTCGGCTCATCGGACGAGTTCCACCTCCGATACGCTTCATCGTGTTCGCCTCTGAACAGGCGCGTGAAGTAAATGGGCAGTTTGTTTTGGTTCGGGCGGTGCGGCACGATCAGAGCGGCCGCCGTGGCGTGATTGGGCCACCATGGGTCAGGCGCTTCGCCAGAGGCTAAGATCCGCTGGAGTTGATAGGTGCTGTAATTGGCGAACCCGCCGCGACCTTCCGGTTTGATCAGCGTTGGGACCTTATCGATGATCTTGAGGTCAAGTTCGCTTGGGTCGTCCGGCGCAGCGCGTGTGGCCAAGTCCGCAAAAGCGTCGCGCTCCAAAAACGGGTCCAGAATACGTTCGGGATACGTATCATCGATGAAATTGGCGCGTTGCCGGGCAAGGCGGGTCGAGACCTCAATCGCTTGCAGCAATCCGGCCAACAGCACCAGATCAACCAAGACCCGCACGGCAAACACCACGTGTTGGCCGCCGCCAGCCTGGACCACGATTGGAGTAACCGTCTCGGCGCCATAAACCTCAGACCAGTCAACAAACGGGACCGATTTGGCCATCTCACCGCCGAAAAAGCTGTACCACTCCCACCAGGGCAGCGCGCTGATCGGTGAACCATCCGCCGTGTCGAACACGCCCAAACCACTGGCTTGGCGCAAGGCGGCGGGCATCAACAAGGACAACACCACCAAAGCGGTCATGGCCACGTCGCGAAAGTCGGCCTCAAAGCCGAGGCTCATATTGGAGTCCGCTGACACGTCATAATGCCCGGTGATCACATAGTTGCGCCGGTCATCCTCCAGCCACTGCCATTTGCGGTTCAGCGCTAGCGCCCCAAGCAGTGCGGCGAACACGCCAATGAGGCCAATCGGCGGGGGCAGCATCCAGGACGCCATGGCCGCCGCGCTGAAATAGATGATGAAATGCAGATACCGCCAATGGGCGCGCGCGATCATGCCGCCACAAATGCTGGCGACACGGAGCGCCAGGACACGATCAAACGCCGACAACAACCAACCCAACCATCCAAACAGAAACTCAATCGCTCTGCGATAGGGCGAATAGGGCCGCGCCAGCGAGGATTTGATTTTATAAAGCCAACCATGACCGAGAATGGCGATGGAGATCAGTGCGGCCACCACAAAGCCGAAAAAGCCTTGAATGGTGCGGTGACCAT
>CAZWVH010000148.1:0-1631 GCA_964636945.1 uncultured Caulobacterales bacterium
CTCGAGGGCGTCGGTGAGCTCTCTCACACTCGCCTCCCCGCGCTCCCACAACACAGAGATGATCCGCTGTTCGGCTTCGGTCAGGTGGGGTGTGGCGGCGCGCGGCATCTACTAATTCCTTAGTTGGACAACGCACCATGATCTCGGCGGGCGCTCCTGTCAACTAGTTTCTTAGTTGATGCCGCCGTTCGACATTGCTTGCGACATTGATGGAGCAAACCATTCCCCGCTCCCGCCGCGACAACCTATTGACTTATAGTGGGACATTCTGGAGCGGGCGATGAGATTCGAACTCACGACCCTTACCTTGGCAAGGTAATGCTCTACCCCTGAGCTACGCCCGCGCTCCGATATGCGGCCAGTCTCCGTTGAACCGGACCGCGGTTAAACAGCATATGAACCCGCAACGCAAGTGGATCTGCATGCCAGGCTGCGTCGCTAACCGGCCGTCAAGACTGAGCCGCGAATGTTGGTTTCCACTTCCCGCGCATCATACGCCTCGTCCGGGGCGCCGTCGCCCGAACCCATTTTTACTTCGAGAATTGCGGTCAAGTTGCTGCTCGATTGGCTGTTCCCGCCGCCGAAGCCGACACCCAAACCCACCGAGCTGCGTGAGCCATAACTGCCAGATGAAGTGCCGAGGCCCACGGAAACGCGCGGCTTGCCGGAATCGCCGACGCCTGCATCCTCAACTCGCTCACTGACCACAATGAACCAATCATAGCCATACTGACGCGTGAGTTCGGCGGCGCGCAACAAAGCGAGGTCCTGAACAATCGCCGCCCCATCGGTTGACCGGCCGGTGTAGGTGACCCGAAACCGATCTCCCTCGATCCGGGTTTCGGCATAACCGGCGCTCGACGAATTGGTGGCCGGCTGGTACGGCGGTGGTGACGCAGCGCAAGAGGCGATAAGCGCCCCCATTCCTGCCAAAAGCATGACGTGGAAGAATGTGCGCATGGCGTCGTCCCCTTTTGTATCGATCACTATGGATTTCAGAAGATCATAACGCAGTACGGCTAAATTTCACCGTTGAAATTTAAGAATCTCGTGATGGGAGCGCGTTCACAAAGTCGCTAGCGCCCATCGACCGATCTCGGTAGATGTGCCCCATGCTTTCTCCCGCAGACCATCCCGCGCTCCATCCCGCCATCGCCGCGCTCAATCCGCCAACCTCACGCACAGACCTGTTTGGGATCCTTGACCAACTCGGTATCGCGCACGCCACGCACGAGCACGATGCGGTGTTTACGGTGGACGAAGGTCACGAGATCAAAGCCGCCCTGCCCGGCGGGCACACGAAAAATTTGTTCCTGAAGAGCAAGAAAAATGAGCTTGTCCTGGTCTGTGCGCTCGGCGAAACGCCAGTGCGACTCAATGGGTTGCACAGGCAGATCGGAACCGCTCGCCTGTCGTTTGGTTCGGCTGAATTGCTGTGGGATCATTTGGGCGTGACGCCTGGATCAGTGACCATATTCGCGCTAATCAACGATCTGGAGCGCCATATTCAACTCGTTCTCGATGCGGCCTTACTGGCGTGCGACCCGGTCAACTTTCATCCGCTCGAAAACACGGCAACCACCGCAATTTCACGCGACGATCTTTTGCGCTTTGTCGCCGCCACCGGCCGG
>CAZWVH010000149.1:0-1579 GCA_964636945.1 uncultured Caulobacterales bacterium
CCCAACCCATGATCAGGAAAATCGCTGTTGATCAGGCACGCATTGGACGTGTTGAGCCTCAAATCGGCGATAGAGGTATACGTGAATCGCTGAGGTCGCTCTGAAGCGACTGACTGTGGCTGATCAGTCGGTTCACCGATAGGGACCAACTCGCTGAGGTGCAATACGTCACGCAGCATGGCAGAACCCTTTCGCCACATCCGCCCAATCTTCGCCAGGCGTTGTCGGTCGTCGGATTTCAACAAACCGATTTGCGCGCTCCTTGCGGGCCAATGCTTGGGCAGCCCGCATACCTTGCTCGTCATGGTCAGCTGCGATCACGAGCTCATCAACGCCCGGCGGGCAGATAAACTTGGCCAGATTGCCGCCAAGCGCCGCCCAGCACGGATAGCCGGTCAGCTGTGTGAAGCCGAGCGCGGTCTCTATGCCTTCGGCGATGGCCAGCGCGCCGGTGAGTTCGCCCCCCTGCATCGGCGTCAGGCGCACCGCGCCGCTGTGGATGCAACCGAAATTGTGACGCGCTTTGGGGTGGTTGTGCTTACCCATCCCGTCGGGGCGCAACGCCGTGACTTGACAGCCGATTGGCCGGCCGGATGCATCTTGTACAATCGCCATCAAGCCCGGCACGCGCCAGCGTCCATCTTTCGAAAACGGTGCGCTCGGATGAAACCGCAGTGGTGATGTCCAACCCGGATCATTGTCGAACGACCATGGCATGGCGACGCCGCGATGACGTTCCAGATAGGTCTGGACTGGAGTACCGAGTAACCCTTGGGCTTCATCGAAAGCTTTGGGCCAGATGCGGTGGTCATCAGTTGCGACGGTTTCATCGTTAGTGGTCGTCTTGGCGCCAGTGTCGACAGCGGCAGGACGCCTCTTCGCTTGACTGCGCTGGCCCCGCTTACGTGCTGGCCGTGGCTGGGGCGATCTTTCCCGCTCGGGCCACAACCCGCGCGCCTTCAGTTCGGCAATGACGGCGTCAGGCGTACAGCCCGCATGGCAGTGGACGAGCACTGCGCCATTATCGCCATCGGACAGAGTCAGGGACGGATTGCGATCGCCGCGACCGCGCCCATGATCAGGAACGGGGCAAGAGGCTTGGCCCTGCCGCCCGTTCCACCGCCCGCGAAGCGCGCGGGCGATGTCTTGTGCGCGTGGCTCATCCCTCCATTGGGGCATGGCCGAATCCTGCCAGACAGGCTGCAACACAGGGGGAAAGCGTCTGCCCGCCGGCTTGCAGACACACCTCGACTGGTCGCGCCTTGCGGCGCGTTTCGATAACGTTATTCATTGAGCTGTTCTCAATCTTGCGCCCTGGCCCGCGTTTCGCGCGCAGCTGGGGCGTCTTTGTTTCGGTTAAGCTGCGGGGAGCTGGTCGGCCCAAGCCTCGGCGGACTCCACGTCAATCAGCGTGTTTGTCCCGGCCTTAACCGCCTTGATCTGGCCTTTGCGGATCAGCTCATAAGTGTAGGTCTTCCCGCACTTATACTGGTCGCAGAACTCTCGGATCCGCAGAAAACGCGGACGCATGGGCGCCTCCTGGTCTTTACGCGGGCGCATGGGGTCGCCCGTGACCAAG